>PLNZ01000370.1 GCA_003142915.1 Ignavibacteriales bacterium
TTGCGGATTATATTACACAATGATTATTTAAGTAATGAATTAAATAATAAAACATCTCTCTTTGTTATAATGCATTAATTTTCACTAGACTACTATAGGACACATGAAGTTGAATTAAATTCATATGTGATTATGATAAAAAATAATGTTATAATAGTGCAAGAAGTATAAAAAGTAATTTTGACTAATTTTATAGTTAAATAGAAAATAATTTATGGCAATACAAAACAGTACCTTAATATTTACAAGCGACAAGTTAATACGCACAGCCCTAAAAAAAGAATTAGAAAATGTTTATAAAGGGAATCAAAAAGTAAAAATAATTGAAGAATTGGGAATTGCACAGGGTATTGCCCGAATTGATATGGTGGTTGTAAATGGACTAATCCATGGATATGAATTAAAGAGTGACCGGGACACCTTAAATCGTTTACCAGAACAAATGAGGGTCTATAATTCGGTTCTTGATAAAATAACTTTAGTTGTTGGGAAAAAACATCTCTTAAATGCTTTTAAGATTATTCCGGAATGGTGGGGAGTCACAATAGCCAAAATTGTAGATCCTGCCAAAGAAGTTTCGTTTTATAATATTAGAGAAGCGGAAATGAATCCTAATCAAGATATCTTTGCTTTAACTTCTTTATTATGGAGACAAGAAGCGTTAAACATTTTGGAAATGATTGATAAAGCAGATGGAGTACGTTCAAAAAATAGAAGTGAAGTATATATACGATTAGCCAATGTTTTAGATAGATCTTCTTTAAGTGCAAAAGTCAGAGAATCAATATGCTCTAGATCAAATTGGCGACTTGATTTATCGTGCATACCAAATGGTGATTAATACCCGCAGTTATCCATGTCTCTGAAGTCCCGGTACCTTTAATTTTAGGATCTTTCATATATTTTACATAATGACGTCCTTTATCAGCAATATATTTGTCACCAAAAGAATAATCTTCTCCGTAAAATATACTTTTCTCTTCTGATAAAAGATTTGCGTTTGCCAGGTAAAGGATAAAATTTTGTTTTTCTCCTTTCATAACTAACCAATCTGTTTCATGTGTATATTTAATACTAGTTGTAGGAGAAAAAGACATAGCCTTCTCATTATAAATTGGATGTCGAATTGTATAATCGGCAAAAATAGGTATTCTTTTTAGTTTTTTGTTTTTTGTCTGATTTTGCCAATTTATAAAATCTAATCGCGGTAAATAGTTTAATTTATCTATGGCACAGTTAGACATATCTTTAGGAAATGCACCACTGGCAAAAATGAATTTTCTCCAATTGAATATATTTTTAATCTCCTGACTAAGAGATAAAAGTTTTTGATATTCCATAAAGGTTTCATTAACATCTTTTAAATCAACCAAAAGATCAATGTTGTTTTCACTTAATTTATATGCTTTAAAANNAAATCAGATTGAACTATTCTTAAACAAAGGCATCTTTCTTCCTTCAAATTTGTACAAATCGTTTTTATTATTTTTTCATCATCATTTAGATTTAGAACCGGAATCAATTGTAAGTTCAGCATTAACCCTTTTTTTATTATTCCATTAATACTTTCAATTTTTAAGGGAATCGTGTATAGTAAGCTAAAATCAATATAAATTGGCGAAGAACCCCATGCCATTTTAATTTCATCCGGAATCTGAGAAATACGTTTATTCCTAAAATCTGAAATTAATTCTTCAAATATTTCCTCTTCGGATTTATTGATCTTCTGTTCTTTGTCTTTAAACAATTTTGGATTTGGCATAACTAATTCAATAAAAGGAGTCATAAATTTTTTATGACTTTCATCTAAGTGTTTAAGCGCATTTTCTTCGCCCCTTTTCCACTTTAAAATCGGCACATAACAAATCTGATTTTTCATAATATTTATTTCATTATTTCCGCGAAAAAAATTGTCGAACCCTTGCTTCGTTAACTATTTTATTCAAGTACATATATTCGTTCCCGTCATGTCTTATTTTCCCGGCAATTATTGCAATGTGAACACCAAGATCTTTAGCTAAACTATTAGCTGCCATAGATGATGGAATTAACTTTGCGGGACTTACTTCCCATTTGCCTGCCGGAACTAGAGCTTCCATTGCCAATTCATCAGCTTCTTTTTCCTTCGCATCAATGTCCATACTTTTAATTCCTTCTAGTTCATCATAAAAAAGACTTACATTTTGATTAAAATGTAATGCAATGTGAGCTAGTTCATGCATAAGAGTAAACCAAAAATTGTCTAATCGATCATACCGGAGAGTTAACCCTATCACTGGATTTTCTTTGTTTATCAAAATTGTAGCACCGTCTAAATATGTTTTAGGGAAGTGAGGTTCAATTATCAATAATATTCCGTGTTTATTCAGAATTTCTTGTACCAATAAAGGTCCTTCCTTTTCAATACTTAATTTTGCCAGATTCTGCATGAATCTTAGATTAATAGTTTTATCTTTATATTTTTTTGAAATATTAATTTCTTTCGATTTTTTAATAACGTAACCAGCCCAGGAGATCAACGCATATCTATCAGAAGTAGGTGCAGTGCGAAAACTTGATTGTCTTAACATACCGAATATTAATGCAGG
>PLNZ01000329.1 GCA_003142915.1 Ignavibacteriales bacterium
CATACGAAGTTTTGCAGTGAAATTTGAAACTTCTGATAAGCAATTGTCACTTCCGGAACAAACAAGTGTAACATTGCCATATAATCAGGATGTGTTCAGCTTTGATGATAATAGAAGCGATGGAAATCTCCGAGATATAAATTTATGGCGGATGTATTCTTATCCGGCCGAATTACTTCCTCCTGAAATTATAAGCGAGGATATTCATTTTAAAACAGGAAGTACTGCAGATGAAGATAATAACGTGGTAGAGTGCATGAACCAGGTGATACAATTGCCTCGAGGCGATTATAATAAACTTTACATTCTTGCAGCGGCTATTAGAGATACATCAGGTGAATTTATTATAGATGGAAAAGAGTACCCTCTTTCAGTTCAACATTATACCGGTTATGTAGGACAGTTTTACAATCGTCAATTTACTAAGGATATGAGTGATGTTGTTTCAATTGAAGAACCCTTCACCAAGAGGGATGATATTGCCTGGTTCGCTTCCCACGGACACATTGGTTATCCTTCTAAAAATGATGCGTATCATTATTGTTATATTTATAAATACGAAATTGATTTGCCTAAGAACGCTCAAACGGTGACACTTCCGGATAACAAGATGATCAAGATATTTGCTATGACTATTGCAAAATCTAAAAATAAAGATGTTAAGTCTTTACAGCCTTTGTATGATAATTTTAGCGATAATCAGTCTTTTATTTTAAGACATTAAACCAAACTTATATAATACTTGAACAGGAGATTTGATTTAGATATTAATTTGCAAAAAAATGAAATTGTTGAAACAACGTCCAAAGATTTCTTTGGGATTTGTATATTAATTGATCACATATAATAAGAGGATCTAAAATGAAACTTTCTATTAAAATATTTTTCATTCTATTGATTGCCGGGTGGAGTACATCTTTTGCCCAGACTAATCTATTATCTGCTTATAACGGCAGCTTTGCGTCAGGATTGGAATTCTGGCGTTTCTTTGAAGTACCGACTTCTTTTTTTGGCAGTAAGGCCGCCGTTATTGATACTGATTTAGCGCCAGGCAGTACTAAAGCTATATTGCTTAATTTCGTTTCTCCTACTAGTACGCTGAAGGATAGAGCGCTGGACAACTGGGATGCACATGTTGGCGTTGCTCCCGGACAGAAATATACAGCAAGTGTGCAGGCGATGACTAAGTCAGGAGGAGACACCTTGAAATTAAGAATGACTCTCGGTTTTTTCGATAATGGCGGTAATGTAATAAGTCAAGTTGGAAATGATTCTACATTAACAGGTAGTTATCAGACTTTCAGTGTTAATGATACTTCGCCTTCGAATGCAGCTACTTGTTGGGTCGCATTTCGTTTGGTAAACGGGAACGGGAATCTGGCTGGCGGAACATTGATTGTAGACAATGCACAAATTCTCGGACCAAGCGCCACGCCTCCGGTGGATACAACATATCCTGCAAATCCCCCATTGGATTCCGGATACACTCAGGTTAACCGGTCAACACTAACAGGCAAGATTATGTGCGGGTATCAAGGTTGGTTTGCAGTGCCAAGTGATCCTATTAACCGGGGATGGTATCATTATCAACAGAACAACAAGTTTGCTGAAGGTTCATGTGATTTCGATTTCTGGCCGGATATGTCCGAAATGGGCAGTGATGAAAAATATGCCGCGCCGGGATTTCTAACACAAAGCGGTGCGCAATCATATTTATTCAGCGCTCAGAACAGAACAACTGTGTCAAGACATTTTAAGTGGATGGCCGATTATGGCATCGACGGTGTTTTTATTCAACGATTTGCAACCGAAGTTATGAATAACGGCCCCGGACTTAGGCAATTCAATAATGTATTGGCAAATTGTATAGCCGCAGCGCATAAATATGGCAGAACTTTTGCGGTTATGTACGATTTATCCGGTTTGCAAGCAGGACAATGGCAGGAAGTACTTGCCGATTTCAGGACACAGATTGTTGATAAGAATATTCTTAATGATAGCTGCTATCTTCACCATAATGGAAAACCGGTCGTGGCAGTATGGGGGATAGGATTTAATGATGGACGTCAATACACGCTCACCGAATGTTTGCAATTAATAGATTCGTTGAAAAGTAATCCTCTGTATGGTGGGAATACTGTTATGATTGGGGTTCCTACCGGATGGAGGACATTAAATAATGATGCATTAAATAATGATACATTGACTACTATAGCTCTTCAATCCGATATAATCAGCCCTTGGTTTGTTGGGAGATACGGTGACTCGTCCAGCGTCACCGGTTTTGCAAATACTAACGTCGAACCGGACGTTAACTGGTGTAAAAATAATAACAAGGATTACCTCCCTGTAGCGTTTCCCGGTTTTAGCTGGCATAACATGAACCTAACATCAGCTCTTGATCAAATTCCGAGATTAGGTGGGAATTTTCTTTGGACTCAGTATTATAATTTCATTCGCGTTGGTGCGACTATGATATATCAAGCTATGTTTGATGAAATTAATGAAGGGACAGCAATATTTAAATGTACCAACGATCCTCCTGTTGGCGCCAGCTCATTTGTAACATATGAAGGCCTCCCATCCGATCAATACTTATGGCTTGTTGGACAAGGTGATCGCATGTTGAATAATGAAATTCCTTTAAGCACTACGTTTCCTACACGTGTAACCGGAGTAAATAAACAGGGAACAGAACTTCCACGTCAATTTAGACTTGAGCAAAACTATCCAAATCCATTTAATCCGAGTACAACAATAAATTATTCTGTTCCCAAATCATGCCTTGTTACAATAAAAGTTTATGATGTTATGGGAAGAGAAATAAGTACTTTAATAAATGCTCAAAAACCTGCTGGAAATTATAGTATTAAATTTAATGCAAGCCATTTTGCAACCGGAATTTATTTTTACAGAATGCAGGCTGGGGATTTTATAGCAACGAAAAAATTAGTTTTACTGAAATAGATCCGTGGTCGTTAATCAAAGTTTAAATGAACTGTAAATAAAAATATCAGGAAACTTAAATTATGAAACCATTTAAATATTTTGTTCTAAGTATATTTTCAATTTTACAGCTTAGCATTTCTGCTCAGAATGTTGATGGAAATCGAGCAAAATCAGAAATGAAAAATTTTTCTGAAAGTAATAATAATATGGTACTGTGGTATAAGCAGCCGGCTAAGGAATGGTTGGATGCAATGCCAATAGGTAATGGCTTGATGGGAGGAATGGTCTTCGGTCACGTTAAGGATGAGCGCATCGCGCTGAACGAATCAAGTTTTTGGTCCGGAAAACCTCACGACTATAACGATCCGGAGGCCATAAAATACTTCCCCAGGATTCGCGATCTTGTTTTTACCGATAAGTTTCAGGAGGCAGAAAAAATGGCTGATGATCATTTCTTTGGAATTCCTAAAGCTCAGCAAGCCTTCGAGCCGCTTGGAGATTTATTACTTTATTTTGATGGAGAAGATTCTGTCCAGAATTACAAGCGTGAATTAGATATGGAGACCGGAGTAGTTAAAATTAGCTATCGTTCCGGTGATGTAACATATACCAGGCAAATATTTCTTTCATACCCCGACCGGGTTATGGTTGTTCATATTGAAGGAGATAAGCCGAATAGTGTCTCGGTTCAAGCGCAGCTTAAAAGTCCGTTCTTGGATAGTGTTACTGCAGAGCCGGGAAAGCTTACTATGGATGGGTGTTGGAAGGGACCTAAGAAAGAAGATTGGTTAATTGCCTCGGTTAATGGTAAGGGCGAAAGATTTCGAACAACTTTAATTGCACAATCTGATGGTGGACAGTCAATTGCAACAGATAGTACTATAGGTATTAAAAAGGCTAATTCGGTTACTTTTATTTTAACAGCGGCAACCAGTTACGTAAACTATCATGATATAAGTGGAGATCCCATAAAAATATGTAAAAAAGTTCTCGCTAATTGCGGGGGTAAAAGCTACGCTGCATTGCTGAAGCGCCATATAAGCGATTTCAGTGGATTAATGGGAAGGGTTCAGCTAAAGGTTGGCAATAGTTCGATGAATGAAAAACCCACCATCGAGCGCCTTAATGCGATGCGCAGCGGCGGTGAGGATCCTAATCTGGAAGCCAAGTGTTTTCAGTTCGGGCGTTATATTCTTGTATCAAGCAGCCGTAACGGAGGGCAGCCTGCGAACTTGCAGGGGATATGGAACGAAGATGTTCTTCCTCCATGGGGAAGCAAATACACTATCAATATTAACACTGAAATGAATTATTGGCCATCGGAAGTTTGTAATTTATCCGATTGCGATCAGCCGCTTTTTGATATGATCAAAGATATTTCTGTTACAGGAGTCGAAACAGCAAAAGATTATTATGGATTAGATGGTTGGGTAACCCATCATAATATTGATCTCTGGCGGGGTACAGCTCCCGTTGATGCCGCCCGGTTTGGAATGTGGCCTGTGGGAGGAGCCTGGCTTTGCCAGCATTTGTGGGAGCATTATGCATTTACAGGTGATTTAAAATTTCTTAAAGCGTACTACCCGATTATGAAGGGATCAGCAAAGTTCCTACTGGAATTAATGGTTGAAGAACCAAAACATCATTGGTTGGTGACGCCATTCTCTATGTCCCCGGAACACGGTTATTATGACAGTAACGATAGCCTTTGTTTCTTGTCGCCCTCACCAACAATGGATATCGCAATTATTAGGGAATTATTTCCTCATTGTATTGAAGCAAGTAAACTGCTTGGTGTTGACGCGGACTTTCGCGAAAAATTAGAGGCAGCGCTAAAAAGAATTCCTCCTTATCAAATAAACAGCCTGGGTTATCTTCAGGAGTGGATTGAAGATTGGAAATCGGGCAAACAAGGACATAATGTATCGCCGAATTTTACATTTTATCCGGGCTGTTCAATCACAATGAATGGGAATCCGAAATTTTCAGCGGCAATTGAGAAATGGATGGAAGCCCATCCTGCACGCGGCGGTTTTCCTCTTTCATGGGATATTGCTGTGTGGGCAAGGCTTAAACATGGTGACAGGGTAGCTGACTATATCAAACAATTTCTTTCCCATTCCGCAGCCAATAACCTGCACAACGCGGGCGCTAACCAATCAGATGCAAGTTTTGGTTATACTGCAGGTGTTGCTGAAGCGCTTGTCCAGAGTCATGATGGAGAGATAAGTATTTTACCTGCGCTTCCGGCAAACTGGCTTGATGGTTCTGTGAAGGGATTGCTGGCTCGCGGAGGATTTGAAGTTAGCATGCAGTGGAAAGACGGCAAACTTGTTTCAGCACAAATCACAAACAGCAAAGGAGGTAAAACCAAAGTTCGCAATGGAGATAAAACAATCAACATAACTGTAAAACCAGGCGAAGTAGTTTCACTCAATGAAAAACTTGAATTCAGACAATAAATTAAAGGATAGATTATGAATTTATTTGATACAATAAAAAAATGCCATATTTCAGGAAATGGAAATTTGGCGCTGCAATTCAGAATAAGCCGTTGCATATTTACTTTATTAGTGATTATTTTATACATATTTGCAGGCGTGCAGAAAGTAGGAGCTGCAGAAAAAGATTCTTTTTCGAAAAATTCGAAATATTATTTTGATGGTTCTATCTCACGGGAAGTTTTAGAGAATTATCTTGACCGCTCGGCAACTATGGGATATTTCCTGGTTCATGGTACCCCCGAGAATTATCAATTCCCATATCGTGAAGATGATGTCCGCATGATTAAAAATATTGGGATAAAATTTATTGGTCGTGCCATTTACCGTTGGGGACAGGAAAGCTGGTTTAATGATCCCGAATATTTAGGCTATGCACAAAGAATGATTGAAAGGGTGCATGCTATCGATCCTGAAATTATTTTCCAGGGTTGTTTATTTGAATCAATTAGTCACGATGTGGAAAAAGTAAAAATTCCGGCTTGGGTTTTTAAGGAATTTGGACTTCCGGTAGAAGATAGAACTTTTATAGCTGATTCGATTACAAAGAGACCTAATCAACTTGTTGCTTCAATCGGTTGGGCTGGGGTTCCAGTTATCAATAACCTTGAAACCCGTATGTGGTATTTTTTCCAGGCTGCTTCATATATAAATATTGGTTGTGAAGCTTTCCATTTGGGACAAGTTGAACTGATTGGCAGGGATGATAAAAACCATGATTACTACGCTCAGTTAATTGATAAAATTCGCGCTTATGCCAAAATTCATGCCCGTCGACATTATGTTATACTGGATGGTCATGTTCCTTCAGGCGGTTTTTTGAGAAACGGGGTGAGCCTTCTGGATTTTAATTCATTTCCGCTTCGAATTAAAGAAGTTGTAGATAAACCATATGAAGGTATGCTGCAGGTTGGATACCTCGATGCGATTTTCAAAAAGAGCAAAGGAGGTATTTCACCCAGCGGTTGGAAGTGTGCAAGTATGCCTTATCTGGTTGAATTTGATAATTACGGCAGAGGCAAAACACCTAATGTTGCCGATACAACAAGCATTTTTGTTTGGGGCTGGGATGAAATTTCTTGGTTTGCTCAGCAACCCGAAGAATATAGGAACAAATGGTTAGTATATGCTCATGACTGGATTAAAAAAACTGATCCCAATGGACATCTCGAGATGCCGATAACAAGGATGATTACATGTCCGAATGAAACATTGAGAAGCTATTTTGCAAATACGAAAAGCGAGACGTGCCCTGTTGGTTATTCACAGGAAGAAACTATAAAGGAAATCTGGAACAGTCAGAAATAAAAATTTTTCTTTAACTTATAATGATTGTTTGCAAATATTGATCTTAATGTTTTTGACTTAGTGTGCTGAACAAAGAAAAATGAATTAAATAAATAACTAACTAAATTAATAACAAAGAAAAGCTAATAATATGAAAAATCTTTCAGAAACAAACAGAAACAACAAAAAAAAATGGAAAACAATATCTTTTTTTGTGTTTATAGCTTTAGGTCTTACTTTTAGCACAACAATGTTTGGCCGACAGAATGAAAATAAAAATGATCGTTTCTCAACCGGGCGAACCAAAGCAAATTCTTCGCAAACAGAAGTGAAGAATTCTGTTGATGACAATGCTTATAAATTTGATGGGAAAATTTCCAGAAGAGTTTTGGAAAATTATTTATCCCGGGCCATCACTATCGCAGACCTTCTCCGTGGCCAGGGCAATCTCCAGGACAATATCCGGATGATTAGCAACATCGGCGCCAAATTCATCGGGCGTTCCCTTTGCTTGTGGAACGCGGAAAATAATTTCTTGAACGATGTCGAACGTGCGCGAAAAAACGCTCCGCAAGTGTTGGCTGCTGTTCCAGACGTCGTTTTGGAGGCTTGTGTTTTTGAAACAGTGAGTCCGAAAATAAATAAAATAGCAATTCCCGCCTGCATCTTTACTGCATTCGGCTTGCCGGTGGAAAAGCGGAATTTCCGTTATGACGATATTATTTATCCCCTCGGCCAGCGTCGAGCTATGGGTCCGGGTGCACAAGTGCCGGACGAAAGCAGGTTGGAAACCCAGCTTTGGTTTTATTATCAGGCAATCACTTATATTGACCTCGGATGTGAAGCCATCCACTTCGGGCAGGTTGAAATCATGAACAAAAATGATTCCGACAACACTCATTGGGCGAATCTGTTGAGTATGGTCCGGGCATACGGGGCTACTCACGCACGCCGCCACATTGTCCTGTGCGACGGCCATACGCCCACCGGCGGTCTGATGCACGAAGGCAATCCGCTATTGGATTTCAACGAGTTTCCGCTGCGCATCAAGGAAGTTCCCGACAAACCAACAGAAGCGATTTTGAAACTGGGATTTTCCGACGGCATTTACAACAAGAGCAAGGGCGGCATGACTGTCAATGGCTGGCAGTGCAAATATTTACCTTACCTGGTGGAATTCGACAACTACGGCGCAAGCAAGCATCCGGGCAAGCCCAACACTATAGAAGGCGAGTTCGACTGGATTTGGGGATACGATGAAATCACTTGGTTTGCTCATCAGAGTAACCAATATCGTGCTGATTGGCTGCACTACGCATGGGATTGGGTAAGCAAAACGGATACGAACGGACACCTTGAAATGCCCGGGGGTAGAATGTTAGCCTCACCTCTGGATAAGATGAAATGGTATTATGCTAACAAGCCAAGCTCAGTTGTACCTGATGGATCGGGTGATGAAGAAACTATACGTGAGATCTGGAGCTCTGATGCAGCAAAACCAAAACTTGGTAATTAAAATGTCTGTTCCAAAATTAGATTGCGTTTTTTCTTTTGCAAACTATCATAACTTATTTGTAAATTTTTAAATTTATAAAACCATGAAAATAAAATATTTAATATTCATTATCGTACTGATTACCCCCTTATTGTTGTTTTCTCAAACCCTGAAACAGCAGGGAAATTACGATATTTCTAAAGACAGCGTTTTATATGTTGTTTCGTATGCACATCTTGATACTCAGTGGCTTTGGGACTATCCAACCACTATTGATGAATATATAAAGAATATTCTGACAGAGAATTTTCATCTATTTGAGAAATACCCCGAATATGTCTTTAATTTTACCGGATCAAGACGTTATGAGATGATGAAGGAATATTATCCGGACTTATATAATAAATTAGTTCAGTATGTCAAACAGGGCAGGTGGCGTGTTGCCGGTTCTTCTGTAGAAGAAGCGGAAGTAAATATTTCTTCTCCTGAGTCTGTTGATCGGCAGGTGTTATATGGTAATGGTTTTTTTAAAAAAGAATTTGGCGTACAAAGTTATGATATTATGCTTCCTGATTGTTTTGGCTTTCAGGCATGCATGCCCACAATATGGAATTATTGCGGTATGCTTGGTTTCTCTACCCAAAAACTCTATTGGCATTCAGCAGCAGGCATACCATTTAATGTAGGTGTATGGAATGGTCCTGACGGAAAAGGCGTTGTTGCCGAATTGAATCCTACCGGTTATACAAGCGGAATAGAACCGCGTATAGATAAAGATAGTGCATGGGTTGCTCGTATATCAAATGATGTAAAAGAATACGGAATATCTTTTGATTATCGCTATTTTGGAGTAGGTGATAAAGGAGGAGCTCCCCGTGAAAGAGACGTGAAAAATGCTATTGCAAGCCTTAATAACAGTGATAGCAAAATCAAAATTGAACTCACATCTTCTGATCAGATGTTTAGAGATATAACGCCTGATATCAGAAAGAAATTACCGGTTTACAGTGGGGACTTGTTATTGATTGAACATAGTGCAGGTTCTTTAACTTCAAATGCTTTTATGAAACGGGTAAACCGTAAGAATGAATTATTGGCTAAATCGGCCGAACAATTGGCTTCCGCTGCCGATTGGCTGGGGGGTCCTGCTTATCCTTTTGAAAAGCTGAATAGTGCATGGGACCTGGTTGGAGCAAGCCAGTTTCATGATTTACTCCCGGGAACCGCAATTCCTAAAGCTTATGAATATGCATGGAACGACGAATTTATTGCCGCTAACGGTTTTGCTGAAGTATTAAAAAATTCAGTCAGAGCTCTTTCATCCGAACTAAACACTCAATCCGGGGGAAGATCACTGGTAGTTTATAACCCGGTTGCAATGGATAGACAAGACGTTGTAAGTGCTGAACTTACCTACTCTAAACTTCCGGAAAACATTACAGTAATAGATAAGAATGGAAAAGCGCTTCCGACACAAATCATCGGGACTAATAATAATACTCTTAAATTTATCTTTTTGGCTACCGTCCCTTCGGTTGGACTGGAAGATTTCGCGGTGAAAGAAATTAAGGGAAAATCAATATCGTCGCCTGAATTGACTATTACGGATCGATCTCTTGAAAATGAATATTATAAAGTAAAAGTTGCTGACAACGGAGATATCTTGAGTATTTATGACAAGAAAGCCTCCAAAGAGATTCTTGCTAAGCCGGCGCGTCTCGAATTTCTTTTTGAGCACCCAACAGAGTATCCCTCCTGGAACATGTATTGGAAAGACAGGCAAAATCCGCCGATTGATTTCCTTGATAAAAATGCTTCAATTTCGATTGTTGAACAAGGACCGGTGAGGATAGCTTTGCAGATAAAACGGGAAGGCAGAAATTCTATCATTACTCAAACTCTTAGCCTTGCGGCAGGCGATGCAGGCAAACATCTGGAAGTTACCAATAAAATAGATTGGCAATCAAGGGACGTTAGTTTGAAGGCCTCATTCCCATTGACAGTGAGTAATGAAAATGTGACTTATAATTTAGGAGTAGGTACTATTGAAAGGAGTACAAATAATCCAAAGAAGTTTGAAGTTCCGTCGAAAGAATGGTTCGATTTAACTGATTCAACAGGCAACTATGGAGTATCTATTCTTGAAGATTGCAAATATGGTTCAGACAAGCCCGATAACAACACTGTTCGACTGACATTACTCTATACTCCAAAAGCAGACGCTCAACGAAATTTTTACAATTTCCAGGGAACTCAGGATTGGGGCATTCATGATTTCAGATATGGAGTATACGGTCATAGTGGAGATTGGAGGGAAGGCGAATCCCAATGGCAGGGATCATTCTTTAATCAGCCTTTGTTAGTATTTGAAACATCTAACCACGGCGGCTCACTTGGAAAAGAAGTTTCACTGTTAAGATTAAGTTCTCCTGAAGTAGGGCTTATGGCGCTTAAAAAAATGGAAGTAGGTGATCATTATTTAGTCAGAGTAAACGAATTATTTGGTAAAGATGCCAAAGACCTTTCTGTTACTTTCCCGGGCAAAATTATCGATGCTTATGAGGTGAACGGTCAGGAACAAAAAATAGAAGGACCAGTTAATTTTGACGATAATAAATTGAATTTTGATTTGAGCCATTACACGATCCGAAGTTTTGCGGTGAAATTTGAACCGGCAACAAAACCAATAAATCAGGTGGAACAAACTGAATTAACATTGCCGTATAATCTTGATGCATTTAGTTTTGATGATAACCGCGATGACGGACTATTTGCACGTTGGTATTCTTACCCTGCCGAATTGTATCCATCTGAAATTGTTAGTGAAGATATCCATTTTAAAACCGGCAGTACAAAAGATGGTGATAATAATGTGGTAGAGTGCCGAAATCAAACAATCAATTTACCGAACGGAAACTATAACAAACTTTATATATTAGCTGCAGCTAATGAGGATACAACCGGCGAGTTAAAGATTGACGGACAATCCTGCACTTTTGAGGTACAGCAGGCAACAGGTTATGTAGGGCAGTTTTATAAACGAGTGCTTACACCGGATAATAACGATGTTGTAAATATAATCGAACCCTTTACAAAAAGAGATGATATTGCCTGGTATGCTTCTCATAAGCATATTGCCTATCCGTCGAAAAATGATTCTTATCAATATTGTTATATTTATAAATACGAGATTGACCTGCCTAAAGGGGCTCAAACCGTTACTCTTCCTAGCGACAAAAAAATCAAAATATTTGCTATGACTGTTGCAAATGTTGAAAATGAAGAAGCACAGAGTTTACAGCCTTTATATGATGATTTTAAAGAAAACCAGCCTATTCATTTAAGAAATAATAATAATTGAGAAAGATATGAGAAAAACATATAGGTTTATGAAACCAATTAATTATTCATTTTTATATGTATTATTGATATTACAGGTTAATGTCTTTGGGCAAGAAAATACTAACAATAATAATCTTCTTCCCTGGCAGCGAGAAATACCGCTGCGGGAGGCTGCTAAATCTGTCGTGATTCAGAGTAAGTTGAATCCGACCGATCCTGATCGCGGTGCGATGATTATTAACAACTTAAAAATGAATACGACCTTATGGGGTCCCACGAACCGGATAACAATAAGTTTAACCAAGAATGATGTCTGGGATCGCCGTTTGCATGAATTTAAAGCGCCTACATTGCAGGAAATTACTGAAGGCGCTTTCTCTCCGGCAAATAAGTATTACGTTGGTGTAAAAGAAATTCAGTCATATTTGTTTGACAAGGTTGATTTCAGAGACTTCATGATTTTAACCGACAAGTTGATTAAAAAAGCAGACCCGGTTTCTGTTTTTGTGAATTCAAAATTGAGTGCTGGTTTAAAAGCATCAATAACAAAATATCTGGAATCCGGTGATCGATCGCTTGAACAGCAGCAAGTATTAATGACTAACCTTGCCACAGAATTAAACAGTGTTGTTGAAGGTGAGTTGATTTATACTTCAGACCGTTTCAAAGAAATATTATTACGTTCTGACACGGAAGAATTATTGAAGAAGAACCCAGTTGGGACGGATTTAATGACCTTAAACCGCTACCTGCTGGAAGATGCGTTTCCAAAAGAAATTTGGAGAAAACCGGGTTATTCACTTCGCGAGCTCGATTTGGGTTGGTTGACGAAGGAAGGCGGCTCAGTCGATCCTTACAGGTACCCGATGCGATATGCTTTCCCATGTCTGAAACCGGTTGGGCAGATTATTGTTGGAATTGATCAACTCACCGGAGCTGAGTCTCCGATAGTCAGCCAAAATTGTTCTAACGGGGTTACCAGCATGGAAATTACTAAAGGAAATGCAAAAGCCAATCTCGAATATGTGCTTGGTATGACAAGTAATATTTATGCAATTCGCGGTAATCTTCAAGGAATCACATCTCCTGTTTTTGTAAGGCTTTATCGCCATCGGGATACTTCCCATTTGCTTTATATGACTGAAGACGGGAAGAATTATACCAATCCTGATGCCGTGAAAGATTCAGCATTTAACGGTCCAATTGATCCTCCAACCAGTGGTACCGATGGTCATTATTTTTGGATTCGCCAAAAATTTCCGCCGGAAAAAACTTTTCCAAAAGGTTTCGAGTATGTGCTGATGGGCGTGGTGACCACACCAGGGAAAATGGCACTGAATTCAGTGGAGGGGAAAACCGGTTTGGGCACACCGCCTAACAATCCACCAATGCCGTGGGATTGGTTTGGTGTGGCGCGGCCTTCTATTGCCGATGCCCCGGGTGCGGCGGCGACAGCGACAATTACGCCGGGAAACAATGGAAAACTTGAAGCTCTCGTCACCATCGTTACGACAATGGACGGTGAGGATTTGCTGGCTGTGGCCAAAAAACGACTACAGGATGCCATGCCGGGTGGTTTTGAAGGAATCGTGAATGAAAATACAAAATGGTGGGATGATTTCTATGATATGCGGGAAAATGGCCGCGTTTTTTATGGACTTATGGGAACAACCTGTACCGATAACATTCGCAACATTTACAATAGTTATACCGATAGTCATGGTGGCGGGACAAAGACGGACATGCGGCAGTTGGAATGCAGCGCCGAGTATGCTCTGCCGGAAAGAGATATTCAACTCTTTGACAGTGCCCCGTGCTACAATGAAATTTTTTGCACTTCCCGCTTTGTTCGCAATTGGGGTGATAGCGAGGATATGTGGAAACAGATCGTGGAATACTGGACACCGGGCGGGCAAGAAAATGCACGTGATATGTTTAATATGCCGGGAATGTTAATTACGCACGGCTATCTTCCGCCTATTAAACCGGATAAATATGTACACACCGCTATTACTCTCGAACTCTGTCTGGGTACTATGGCTGAGATTATCCGCCCTGCCTGGGATGAATGGGATTATGGAGGAGGAGATACAACATTTCTGCGGCAAGAATGTTATCCGATGTTGAAACAAATGGCGTTGTTCTACGCAGCCTACGTCAAAAAGGGCTCTGATGGTTACTATCATATTATTCCATCCATGGAAGAAGAGCGGTGGGGAATTTACCCGCAATTTTCCCATAACAAAGACGTGATAAGTTCATTGTGCATGTTCCGGTGGGGATTAACACACGCGGCGGATGCAGCGGAATTACTCGGAGTAGATGCCGACTTGCGTGCGCATTGGCGTGAAGTTGCCTCGCAGATTGCCCCTTATCCAACATGGCAAAAGCCCGACGGACTTATCTATGCCGAACTCCCCGGTTTTGAACCGAGACGTGATCCGCGTGATCATCAAAATGAAGTTAGTTCGTATCTCACAATCTTAGCCGACGAAATCAATCTCGATTCTCCGCAAAGCGAAAAGGAAATGATGCTCCGCACTGTGCGAATGACTCCGGAAGCCTCCAGTACCGGTGAAGCCTTGACTCTTTTAGGCGTGGCCGCAAATCCGTATGGCAGATGGCATGGCGGCGGCGGCGGTGGTGGTGGTGCGGGAATCGGCGGCGATGCGGAAACTTTTTTGAACAGCCGCAGCGGGCGAATACACCTGTTCCCGGCGATGCCGCCTTCAACCGTAGTGGCGTTTCACAATTTTCAGGCACGCGGCGGATTTCTGGTTTCAGCAGCTAAAGATGCCGATAGCGTTTACTATCTGGAAATTGATGCTCGGCGAAGCATACTCTGTCAAGTGATGAATCCGTGGCCCGGAAAAAATGTTATTGTCTCTGAAGTAGGGACGCAAAAAGCATTACCGGTAAAAATAGATAATAGCAACGGTGAATGTATTGTGTTTTCTGCCATTGCAGGGCATAATTATTTAATTAACCCTGATTTTGTAGCATCTAAATAATATATGTATTTTCTAAAATATTTTACACATAGTCATATTAAATAAAAATAATAAATTAGGTTGTCTCAAGAGTAATTTATTATGTTACACTGAGCCCTCGAAGTGTGAACCTAATTGAAGATGCCAGGCTTCGACAAGACATCGATAAGCTCAGTCGCATCGTTCAGCAGACTTAACAAATTGCTTCTTTATCTTTTGCACAACCAAGATCAGGAAATGAAAGGGTGGAAAACCAATCTTTTATTATTAAAGGAAAACAATGAAAACGAATTTAATATTAATTCTCTTTTTACTTTTAAATATTGAAAGTTTAGAAGCCCAAATAATAATAAACGATCTGACAAGTTCAGACTATAAAACCCTTGTTTCGAAAGCTGATCTTAATTATACAACACCGGTTGTACGAAGCGAAGAAGGAATTCCCATTGGTAATGGTCATATGGGAAGTCTTGTTTGGACCACACCAACTGCCTTACATTTTCAAATAAACCGCGCTGATGTTTTTGCCATGGGTAACAATACCAATAGTTTTCCCTGGGGACACGATAATTATTCGAATGGTTGTGGATTTATGGATATACACCTGACAGATTATGGTGATGAAGTTTTTTCAGGTAAGGCATTCAATCAACACTTGTCTGTTTTTGATGGTTTGGCAACAGCAAATGGGAATGGAATTACATCACGCATTTTATCATACGTCAATCAGGATGTGATAGCTGCAGAACTAAATGATCAGAGGAATAATCCGTCTGTTATAAACATAGATCTTAGGATGTTACGATTTCAAATGAATTATGCTGAAAATAAGAATTATAATCTTACCAGCAAACATTCGGTGGAA
>PLNZ01000104.1 GCA_003142915.1 Ignavibacteriales bacterium
TTTTGAATTTTCACACAGCCTCTTTAACTCGGGGTATAGTAAAGCCAACTCGAACTTTGGACTTTAGTTCAATAATTGGTAAATATTTTGGCTTGGTCATCCATCCCTATGGGAAAAGCTGAATATCATTGCGATCATTATTCCACGGGTTATTCCATATGAACGGCTATACCAAAACTCGGGGCTATTTAATAAAATTTTTATAACAAATATTGTTTTGTCTTTGCCATCTGATTTGAATGGATAATTTTGTGCGGCTTTGTCTTACTATCATCGTTTGGTCATTGGATTCTTTTTTTTGTCGTATTAGAGTATAGTCGAAAGAATTAACTCAGAAAAAAATTAATTTTTTTTTACCTTTCAATCATACCCCTAACTCCTTATCAAACATTTATTTAACTATTCGTTTAATCGGCAATTATTGTAGATGTTGAGCGAAAATGTGTTTTATGGACTTGACAAATAAAATTTCTTATTATAAATTCGCATTAGGTTAAACGTTTAACTAATTATGGCAAATTCTACAATTAAAGACGTAGCAAAAATGGCAATGGTATCTATTGCCACTGTTTCATTAGTAATGCATGATCATAAGAGGATTTCTCCGGAGACTAAGCAAAAGGTACTGCAGGCTATTAAAAAACTAAATTATCACCCTTCTCGTTCCGCAAGAGGGCTTGTTTCAAGAAAAACAGGCAACGTAGGATTCATTCTAACCAACGATCACTTTTTACGTACAGAACCTTTTTATACTCAGATTTTTATGGGTACCGAATTTGAAGCAAGAGACCATGAGCTTTATGTACTGCTTGCTACTGTGGATTCAAACATTAATGAGAATACATCTTTACCGCGCTTTATTCTTGATAAAAACATCGACGGGATAATAGTTGCCGGAAAAGTTCCGCAGCTTCTTATCGATAAGTTGAAAAAATACGATCTTCCTATCGTATTTGTTGATTATCTGCCTTCGGATAAGAAAAGCTCGGTAATCGCAATTGATAATGAACAGGGGGGAGTTTTAGCTACAAATCATTTAATAGACCTTGGTCATAAGCAAATTGCTTTTATCGGCGGCGATATAGGGCATCCGAGCATTAACGACAGGTTTAATGGTTACAAGCAGGCGCTGGGAAAAGCAAATATACCTTTCATTCAAAAATTTATAGAGACAGACGAAAATTATCCTGCAAGAGCAAACGGTTATAATGCGGCAAGAAAATTATTTTCTGTTAATAAAAATATTACTTCAGTTTTTGCATGTAATGACGCTATGGCAATCGGCGCTATGCAATATTTAAAAGACTCCGGAAAGNNGTAGAGGCTATGAGGTTAATTTCGGAGCAGATAAAAAATCCGGATTTTAGAAATCAAAAAATACTGATGTCTGTAGAACTTATTGTAAGAAAATCAACACGAAAAATTTAAAGTCGTAAGAAAAATATGCGTGCGGCAATTTTTAACGGACCTTTAGATATTGAAATAAAAGACTATTCTCTACCTGTCCCGGGTAAGAATGAATTATTAATAAAAGTTGAAGCATGCGGTGTATGCGGTACTGATTTCCATATTTTCAACGGTGAATCTTATGCTAAGCCGCCTGTAATTACCGGGCACGAATACGCAGGAATAATTGTTGAGAAGGGGAAAGATGTTAAAGAATTTAATACCGGGGATCATATTGCTATAGACCCCAATATTTATTGCGGCGAATGTTACTACTGTAAAAACGGTAATATAAATTTCTGCTCCAATCTAAAAGCTTTAGGAGTAAGCATAAACGGAGGCTTTGCAGAATATTCCTTAGTCCCTGTTTCCCAGGCTTATTTTATTCCAAAAGATTTTTCTTTCACTTCCGCTGCATTTGCGGAACCTCTGTCATGCTGTGTAAGAGGAATCGATCAGGCGGCAATAAAGCACGGGGAAAGCGTTGTTATCATCGGTGGCGGAACAATCGGCTTGCTTATGCTTCAGCTTGTAAAAATATCAGGGGCAGGTAAAATTATGTTGATTGAACCTGTTTCAGAAAAAAGAGAAATAGCTGCTTCGCTTGGCGCCGAATATGTATTCGATCCGGAATTTAAAGATATGTTGGAACAAATTTCCGATTTCACTTCCGGTGGTCCCGATGTTGTTATCGAATGTGCAGGTAACAGCAAAGCTGCAAAGTTGGCGGTCAACCTGCCTAAGCGGGGAGGAAGAGTAATTATCTTTGGCCTATCCGGTAAAAAAGATACCGTAAATATTAATCTTCAGAACTTTTTCCTAAAAGAACTTTCTATAAAAGGCTCTTTGTTAAATCCTTTTACTTTCTCCAGATCAGTTGAACTTTTAGTAAATAAAAAAATTCAAGCCGGTAAATTGAAGCCCGCCTTATCTCCGCTTGAAGAATTAAAAGATATTTTGTCTTCTCCTAGAAAGTCGACAATAATTAAACATCAAATAACACCTAACTAATAAGGAGCTCGCTATGAAAAAATTTGGACCTTTGTTTATCATGCTTCTTGCTGTTTTCTGTGGGGGGTTTTCTTCAAATCAACTTCTGGCACAGGGATATACGTTCAGCCAGATAGCCGGTTTTGAGGGCGCTACACCTGCATTCTGGAATATTGGCAGTCAGCCTACCGGCAGTGCGTTAACCTGGGCGACGGATTCATCTGTATCAATGGGGCATTCAATAAAAATTGTAAAATCTACAACGAGTGACTCTGCCGCATGGATATCGGACAATATGTGCGATATCTGGTCTTCAACAGTTACACCAAATGTGGATTTATTATTCGGTGCATGGGTACAAACTCTAAATGTAAATACAAACCCGGCATCCGATGATCAAAAATGGTATATCGCATATTCATTTTATGACAGCGCCGGAGCTTTGATCGGAACTACAAAATTACCGATAAATCAAACTGCAGCTACAAGCAGCGGATTTGTTGCTGATACTACCGCAGTAGGACAGGTATCGCTTCCAACAGCAGCCTGGAAAATGATAATTAGTTTTGTAGGCGGTATGAATGCAACCGGAACTGTATGGGCGGATAATTTCATTTTTACCGGAAGAAACGGTGCATGGGCAGGACAGGACTGGAATACCTCATTAGGAGTTCCAACTGGCTGGTACTATTGGCTGCCGCCTAATGGAGGTAATGACGGATTAATAGCAAATGGGTTTGAAAATACGCTTATTACAAACACAACTTCACATAGCGGAAGTTATTCATTGCAGTTTGTTTTACCAACTAATCGCCAGGTACATGATGGCTATGTCGGTACTCACAGACAGCTTTTCAGTTACATCGATTCAACAATTAAACCCGGTGATTTTATCCGTATAAGTGTATGGATTAAAGCAAGCGGACTCCTTCCTGACTCTGCTGCAAAATATCCAACAACGTGGTCAGTAGGAGTAACACCTCAATTTTTCCCAGCAGTTGGTAATAATGACGGTTATAGCAGTTCAGGAAATGATTATCAGTTCACTTTCCCGAATGCTACATCATTTGACTGGACTCAGTTCCATGTAGATGTTCAAGTGCCGGATTCTCTATCTTCTATCGGTATGGAAACACGTTTACATGTTTTTTCACAATTTGTCGGCACCGTTTATTTCGATGATTTGACAATTCAAAATTTAGGACTTACTGCTGTTAAGAATTTGAATAAACTTGTTCCGACTAACTTTACCGTATTCCAAAACTATCCTAATCCGTTCAACCCATCGACTATAATCAGCTACAGCCTGCCTACAGCAGCTCTGGTTAAAGTAATTGTTTACGATATACTTGGACGTGAAGTAAAAACGCTTGTAAACATGAATCAAAAAGCCGGCGTTCAACAGATCGTATGGAACGGCAATAATAATTTCGGACATCTGGTATCAAGCGGTATTTATTTTTATAAAGTAACTGCAGGAGAACAAGTTCAGGTTAAGAAAATGATTATGCTTAAGTAAGCAGATTTCACGGGGCGCTTGAAATACGGCGCCCCGTAATTTATTTATCTTTAGTAACGGGTGCGTGAATTAAAAATGAATTATATATATTCTTATTAAGTAACGACTTCCACTTGCTCCCCTCCTTAGCAAAGAGGGGACGGTTTTAACCGGGAGTAGTAAAACAATCGGTACTAATTCATAACTATCAATTTCTCAAATGATTTTAATATAGTTTTAATTAACTTCGTGCTATTAAATATTAAAGTAGGCAATCATAATAAATATGAATATTTTTTACAGCCTTAATAAAATTTTATTATTTTTTTTCTTATTATTGATTCTTTTACAACAGGTTATTTTTGCAGGAACCACGGGTAAAATAGCCGGGAAAGTAATCGATGCTAAGACCAAAGAGCCGCTTATCGGCGCGAGTATTTTATTAGTTGGTTCTTCAATGGGAGCAGCCG
>PLNZ01000340.1 GCA_003142915.1 Ignavibacteriales bacterium
GTACTTTATAAATAGAGAAATTAATTGCTTCGGTTTGTTCATATATTAAGGCAATATTAAAATCCAATAACTACAAGAATAATTGATTTTTCTTGATCAATGAATTAATAAAAAACGAGAATTGATCAAAGTTACTAAGAATTAGAATTAAATAAGATAATATCATTCTTTGGTCTGAATGGNNTTTTGTTTTAAGCTAAATATACATTAATGGCGACGGAAAATGTATCCAGGAAATGAAATTAATTCAAAAATAGTTCAAGCAAAAAAACTTTTTGAAAATTTATATGGTAAATCACCCAGATTAGTTGCTAATATTAGTCCGGCGAGTTTAATATTTATGGGAGATCATACACATTATAATGAAGGAGTGTTGATTTCGACATGTATTGACAGGTATTGGATATTTATAATTAATAAAAGAAATGATTCTCAAGTGAATTTGATTTCAACGGAATCCAGGGATATTGTAACTTTTTCTATTTCAGCTTCTGAAAATGGGACAAAAGATTTTTACCAGTTGTTAAGAGGGTTGATAAAAATACTTTTTGACGAAGGACATCTTAAATACGGATTTGATTGCGTGCTATCTTCAAATATTCCGGAATGTTTCGGATTAGGTTCTCTGGCGTCATATCAGGTTGGTTTTGTTAACACTTTAATGAAAGTATTCAGATTTGAATTCGATAATAAGACTGCTTTGGAGTATGTCCGAAAAAATGAACTTAATTTAATAGGTAAAATATCAAATATAGCACATCATTATACAATAATGTTTGGCAAAGAGAAGAAAATATTTTTTCTGGATTTAAAGACATTAGAATATAAAATCTTACCCTGGCCAGATAATAATTTCAGTCTTGTTATATGCGACACAATCGAACGTAATGAAAATAGGTTACAAATCTGTAATGAAAGAATCGATGAATGTGCAATAGGTGTAAAAGGATTACGATTATATATTTGGGGAATTAAAAATTTACGCGATGTTGGGTTGGATTTCCTCTTAAAACATTATCATATGTTACCTAAATTAATTTTTAACAGAGTTCTTTTTAATGTTAATGAGCGACTAAGGGTTGACAAAGCATTTAATTTTTTGAAAAATAAATCTATCAAAGAATTTAGCGCGTTGATTATCAAATCACATCTGGATCTTATTCATAATTATGATATTGGTTTTGAGAATTGTAATTTTATTGTAGAAGAATCAATTAAAATTAAAGGTGTTGCCTGTTCAAAGATGATAAGTTGCACACCTCGTAATAGCAGCTTTCATATTGTTGAAAATTCCGACCTGGAACATTTTACGAATACTGTGAAAAATCTATTTAAAGCGAAATATCAAAAACAACTAATTACTCATGTAGTAAAACTATCCGGAGGAATAAAAAAGATATCTTTGAAAGAATTATCATCTGTTATTCAATAAGTAATTTTAAGATAATTTTCATACCTGAAAACTTAAGCTTAATTTCAACTTGATTTTAACTTTTGTTAGCGATACATTTTCCCCTGAATTTAGATGGAGTATTAATGAGTTTTTCCGAGGATTATTTAGATGATGATTATGACTCGTATTTCAATGAGGAAGAGGCGAAAAATAAAATAAAAGAATGCCGGGAATACATAGACAATGATCGTATACTTGCAAATGTAGATTTTATAGAAGAAGTTATTCAAATTTGTCTTGAATGCGATCTTATTGAAGATGGTCTATATTTAACGGAAGCTCTATTAAGCATAGCCCCCTATAATTCCGAAGCATGGCAGTTTAAAGGAATTCTATTAAACAATTCATTCGAATTTGGAGAAGCATACCATTGTTTTGAAAAAGCGCAGTCGATTAATCCTTATGATGTAGAAACATATATTAATAAATCAATAGCCGAAGATAATCTAGGTATGTCGGAAGATGCTAATGATTCATTAAAAAAAGCTTTAGTAATTGAACCAAACAACGAAGAGATTTTGTTTAGTTTAGGCGTCCTTTTCGAGAAAAAAGAAAAATATATTGAAGCCATAGAATATTTTATAAATTCAATTAAAAAGGATTCTGAATATCTTGAAGCATGGTATGAATTGGGATATTGTTACGAAAATATGGAAGAGTTTCCTAAAGCATTGGAAGCTTATGATAAATATTTAGAACTTGAACCGAACAGTTTTACCGGATGGTATAATAAAGGTATTGTTTTCCTTAGACTTGAAAAGTATGAAAAGGCAATTAATAGTTTCGATCTGTCAATTGTTTTAAAAGAAGACTTTGCCAGTGCGTGGTTTAACAGCGGATTTGCGNNCTCTTGATGAAGCACTTAAATCTTATAAAAAAGCTTATGAATTAGACTCTTTGGATGAAACTATCCTATTCAACTTAGGTCAGACATATGAAGAACTTGGTTCATATCCTCAGGCAATCAGATGTTATAGTGAAGCAATAAAACTTGACAGTGGTTATTATGAGGCGTTTTTAGCTCGCGGATATTGTTATGATGTTGCAGGAAAATATCAGCTAGCATTAAAAGATTTTAATCAGGCTATAACGTTGACAAACAATCCGGAGGATGCCTGGTTTGCAAAAGCTGATTTGGAATATTCACTTGGTCAATTACATGAATCAATTACGAGTTATATTAAGGCAATTGAAATTAATAATGATAATTTTAGTTCTTGGTATAAGTTAGCTGAAACTTATATTGAAGTTGGTTTATGGCTCGAAGGGTTGAAATCTTTTGATGAATGCATTAGAATTAAACCCGACAATGCAAATTCATACTATGGTAAAGCAAAAATTAATTTTCTGCTTGGACATACTCAAAAAGCAATTGATTGTTTAAAGTGCGCATTTAA
>PLNZ01000172.1 GCA_003142915.1 Ignavibacteriales bacterium
TAAATCGTAAAGGTTTGGCCTCATCCTTGGAGGTTTAGTTGTTCTAGGCAGCATGTCCGCCGCTAGGCGGAAGGAAGTACCTGTCTCCGATCTGCCGTCTCCGGTCTCCCGTTTCCCGTCTCCGTTCTCCCGTCTCCGTTCTGCTGTCTCCCGTCTCCGTTCTCCAATCGTCAATCAAGAGGGGGTTGAAATGCTTATATTGTAAATTAAAAGTTCAACTTTTAATTTACAATGTAGATTAGCAGTTGTATATTTGTAGTGAATGACACTACATATATTGTAGATCCTTAAAAATCATTTAAATTTATGTCCCGAATTATATTATGCTTTTAAAATTTGACTGGGATCAATGGAATGTACAAAAGAATGAAACAAAACATGGCGTTTCCAAATTGGAGGCTGAAAGCCTATTCTTTGATGAATACTTAGTGATTTTTGAAGACATTATACATTCAAACAAAAATGAAGTAAGATGGATTGGTTACGGCTTATGTATAAATAATAGAATTTTGATGTGTGCATTTACAATAAGGAATAAAAAAGTAAGAATTATCAGTTGTAGAGCCGCTTCAAGAAAGGAAAGATTAATATATGAAAAAGCAAAAATTGATTGAGATAACGGATTACGATAAAAAAGAAACCGGTCTTTTTATAAATAAAAATAAACCGCTAAAACTAAAAAATCTTGATATAGAGCTTCCTGAGGAAACACCGACTAAAGTTGTCAGCCTCCGTCTGCCTACAGATTTGCTCAATAAGGTAAAAGCTTTTGCCTCGCAGAATGATATTAGTTATACCTCGATGATTAAAATAATATTGACGCAAGGCGTAGATAAATTCGTATAACCAGCCTTCGGCGGACAGGCCTGCCCGACTAGGCGGGTGTGTCACCGCTCTGCGGCTGTGATTTTACTATTAACCTCCAAGGTTTGATCTCAACCTTGGAGTTAGTTGTTCTAGGAGAAAGGATTTTCCCCCAATTTGTCACAAACATATAATGCCGGTAAAAATATTAATGACATGTTCTATCTTTTTCTAACCCGGGATGGCATAATAACGGCCATCCCTGTCCACCGCTAGGCAGACTTGCCAGCAGGCAGAACTACTTTTAAATATTACTTAACTGTTTACAATTATAAAATATCAAAGTATTTTAGGATTGTAGATTGACAGAATCCACAAAAATGAAAAACATAAATGGAAACAATTTCAATAGATCGTAAGGAATTAAGAAAAATAATTCGCGAAACGTTTGAAGACGTCTTAAATGACGGAAAAGATCTAATTGGAGATGCAGTAGTTGAAGCAATAGAAGATATAGGGCCTGCTAAAGCAATGGAGGAAGGAAAAACCGGCAAGTTTGTAAATACAGGTGAATTTAAGAAAAAACTGGATATCCGCGTTAAAGGTGCAAAATGAAAAATCCGAAAACTAAGATTATTATTAGTATCCTTAAGCATTATAAATATAGTTCTGCTTATAGGGATAGAATCCGGGAATTAGGATTATTTGGATCATTTGCAAGTAATACCGGCATTAGGACAAGCGATATTGATATTTTTCTTAGGCTTGAGCCAATCCGCATGTTTGATTTGATAGGCATAAAAAATGATCTTGAAAAGCTATTTCATAAAAAAGTAGATATTGTAGTAATCAGGAAATCGATGAATTCATACCTAAAAAAGCAAATTGAAAAAAATGGTTTATATGTATGATAAAGATTTAGTTAAGGAAATTCTTGCTCAAATCCTGACTTCAACCGAAAGAATCCAAAGAAGAATGAAGTCTATTAAGGTGCCGGATGATTTCTTAAAGAATGAAAGGAATCTTGAAAAACTTGATTCGATATGCATGCAGCTAATTGCGCTTGGTGAAAGTATAAAAAATTTAGATAAGATCACAAAAAAGTCCTTACTAAAATATTATCCGGATTTTGAATGGACAAAGGCAATGGGAATGAGAGATATTTTATCTCATCACTATTTTGATCTAAATAATGATATTGTGTTTGATGTTTGTCAAAACGAAATACCAAAATTGAAAATAATAATAAAAATTTTTTTACAATCGTTTGATTGTTGAGTTAACTAAAGGCCTCTCCGCTGCCAGGCGGATTAGTATTACGTCATTCATAATTCATCATTCGTTCTAATTCGTGTAATTCGTACAAAAAAATTCGTTACTTTCCATCGTAGCTAATATAAGCAAATATTGTTCCGGCCTCCGGTCTGCTGTTTCCGGTCTGCAATTGTTGTCATTCATAATTCATCATTCATAATAATTCTTAGTCCCGGTAGNNTAAAATCCCGGTAGAAGATGGCATAGAAACGGATAGGTAATATATTTGGGCCAAATTTATTCACGATACCGCATTTACTGTTGTCCTCAGAATGTGCAATGTTAGAAGAAATTTAATGCCCTAATCCCGGTGAATCTTGTCGGCATATTAGTAGCGCAATCCATAAACTGCATTTAATTAACAAATAATAAAAATTTAAAAGAAGATTTTTCTTCCGGTCTCCGGTCTGCCGTCTCCGGTCTGCAATTGTTGTCATTCATAAATCGTCATTCTTCAATCGTCAATCGACAATCCAGAAGATTCGGAACTAAACCTCCAAGGTTGAAGCCAAACCCCCAACTGAATTATGAATTATGAATTTTGAATTATGAATGACATAGTACGAGTGACACGAAAAAATAATAATGGGATATTTTATTCTGTCTTCACCCCGTTAGGCGGTGATATATTTGGTGTGCCGGGCATGTA
>PLNZ01000334.1 GCA_003142915.1 Ignavibacteriales bacterium
ATTTATAACTTTCTTTGCAAGCTTCTTTCTCTTGCAGTAATTCTTTAGTAATTTTCATTTTTCTTTATCCTTTCTTAAACTTTTCCTCAAATAATCTTCGTCTTTCTTGTGCGTAATTCTCTCGAGCTTCGTAAAAACCCGACTTATATTTTATCTCACACTCATTAGCAACGGCTAATTCAATCGCTTTTTTATCATCTTCGGTTAAAATATAATCTTTGTCTTTAAGAAAATTACCTCGCTGAATTAAATAATCTACTCTTCTTTGTACCATTTGATTAACTTCATCTTGAGTAAACACAGGTAAAGCGTTAATCCAGTCTGCTATTTCAAGTTTTTGTATTCCAAATATCTTGGTTGAGATTAGAGCCTCATATCGTTCTTTAACCGTTTTGCGTGTCCAGCCTCTGCGAATAAATTCCATAAACCATATTCTTAGGGTCTCCTTTGGAAACTCTTCACGTTTTGCTGCTTCAAGCCGGGCAAACAATGAAGTACAGTAGGGATCATAAATTAAATCAGTTTCATAATAATTGTTTTGGTATTCCTGCAACAACCATTCGAGCTTCGGTTTCTTCGCCGTGACTTGCTGCTCTTTCTTCTGCATATTTTTTATAGTCGATAGAGCCTCGTGGCTTGCTTTGTTGATTTGTTGCATTATTACCTCCGTGATTAAAATTGTTTTTCTCTCTTTTCATCCAGTTTATAACGGTTAAATAAACATTTGTAGATTTAGTCCTAAGAAGTTTATAGTTTTCCATTTGTAAAAGCATATCCACAACTTTTTCTTTAGTAAATTGTTGAATCAATTTTTCCCATTCTTCGGAAGACGGTTGTTTCAATCCGCTTACATTTTGAAGTTTTGTATTTACTAAAATTTGTAACTCGTGCTTTGGGATTTGGAATATATCTTCTTCTTTATTCTTATCATTCTTATCATTCTTATCATTCTTGTTTGTGGTCGATTGCTGGTCGATTGTTGGTCGCTCGTTGGACTGTTTGTTGGTCGTTTTGGTGGTCGTTTTATTTGTGTCACTTTGATAATACTCATAATTTACAATGGTTATGAGAGAAAATCTGCTGGTCGTTTTGGTGGTTATTTCGTTGGTCGCTTTTAGCCTTGTGAGGCATGTTCTGATGGAACGTTGTGAAATACCTGTTTCTTTGCTTAATTTGAGCCTTCCAGTTATTAGCTGACCTCTCTGAATTGTCTGACCTTGCCAAGAGTTTTCTTGATGGTTTGCTTTAAGGATAAGATGTAAAAATAGATGTAATGTTTGAGAATCATTATACCATTCCCAATTTACAATTTGCCTGAAGAGTTTAATATAACCATCCATGTTTGACCTTAGAATAAAAAAGCCCTGCAAATGAGTAGCAAACAATTCAAGGATTCTCTGGGAGAGTTTGAAAGGTATCTCAAATGCAGGGCTTTATTTAAATTCATAATAATAAATCCTAAAACGTTTGCTGCACAAATAAAAGCAAAAAATGCAATAGGAATATTCTTAAGAATCGATAAGAATTCGATAAGAATTATTTCTTAGCTTTTCTCTTTACATAAGCAGCTTTAATTAAAGCCTGGTCTTTGTCGTCAAACATTGAGATTTCAGCGTAATATTCATCCATAAAATCATCTAACTGTTGACCTTCTTCTACTGAAATAGCCTTGAGATACCAATTAGGATTAGTTAATTTATTCAAATCAAGGGCTTCATAACCGTATTTATCAAGTCTCCTGTCTTCAGGTGCGGTATCAAGTTTAATTTTTGGTTCTTTAACTTCGAGGATTTCCACATCATCCGTTTCCGGATTATCGACATATTCAAACTTAAAATCTTTTATATCCGGATCCTCGTGAACGATTGCCTGATCTGATTGTAAAGCCATCTTAAGTTCAGTGGATAAGATTCCATATTTTGACAGAAGAGATTTCAACACGGTCTTTAAACTCATACCGTTGAAATTACTCTTCCATTGACCGTTAATATCAGCAAAATTCTTAGAGTACTTTTTCCCATGAGCTTGAAGCTCCTCTGTGGTCATGTATAAATCTTTTTGAAAACCGGTTGTAAGCCTAAAAAAAGAATAATAACCTACAATTTTGTCGGATGTTTTTTTGCTTGAATTAAATTTGTGTGTCCCTCTAAAGCGGTCTGATTCTACAAGCTCACCCTCGTAAACGTGTGTGGCGTTAATTGTCTCATACATTCCGGTTCTGATTGCAAGCTGTATGAACGCTTTATACCCGGGCTGGAACTGGGCTTTCATTACCTTCCCTCGATATGGGATGATATGAGCAAATCCAAAACTCGGAATAATGGGCAAGTCTAAAGTAGCGGCTATTAAAGCTGCTGAAACAATGGAGTTTGGGTCAATGCCTTCAAAGTTAGTATTAGATGCAACTATTGAAGTCAAAGAAGCTAAGAAGCTTGCAGACTTTTGCCCTAAGATTTCTTGGAAGCGTTGTTTAACTTCGACAGTGTTGGTAAGTCCTTTCACTACCTGTAAAGTAGTCCTGGTATTTTGTTTTGCCAGACTATTCTTCGCCTGTTCTTGAATGTTTGTCATGGTTTTTCCTTTATTCTATAATTTTCAAATAGAAATTGAATTATATCCTTTGTGTTTTGATTATAGGAATTAATCTTTTCGATAACTTTAAGCAAGTCTTCCAAACTCCATTTAGAAAGGGATGACATTAAGCTTTTAATCTCCTCTAATTCGGTTCTAAGCGGCTGTAATTCACCGATTACTTTTTTATTATTATCTCGAATTTTAGTAATATCTTTTTCAAATCCTTCCCACATTTCATTAAGTGCGTTGAGTTGGCTGTCTTTTGCTTCCTTAAAGTCATTTTTGACCTTTTCTAAAGATATTCTATAGTCTNNCAATTCGCAAAGAGATTTTGGCAACCAAATTAATTCTTCCTCTTCTTTTATTTTTTCGCTCATGGTTTTTCCTCATAGATATATTTTTTGAATGTTAACTTTCTTATAATATTTTGTTTATAAGCTGCATAATCTTCGGGATGGTCTTTTTGAAAACTCTTTGAATCAAAAATACGGTATTCACCCCACTCCATAAGGGGATGCTTCTGGAAAGTTAATTGCTTGAATGTGCCGATTTTTTCGATAAGTTTTTCTTTGTATGAGTCCCTAACTTTTTCACGTTCTTTTATTTCCGAATTAATATCTTGATAATTTTGGTATAACTGAAAGGTTTCCATATCATCAAAATTGATATATTCACCCTCTTTTAATTGAGTTTCTTGAGGGTTTTGAATATCCGGAGCTGTTAAGGGCGGTTCTTGACCTTGGATAATATGAGTATTCCAATACTCTTCTGCGTAGTTCTGAAGAGCTTTCATGAAGGTAATGTCCGGTATCATTTCTTTAACTTCTAACTTATTACCCCCGACTAACATTACGAAATATCCCCATTTATATCCTGTAATTAAAAATTGTTGTTGATGCTGGGCGTAATAATGTAAGGGAATCTCTGTTTCAGTCTTTCTGAATTTGTCATACGCATACTGTGAGATGTTTTTAATTTCCAAAATACCTAATCCCGGGCGTTCTATCCCTTTTTGTCTAGTAATTAGCCGGTCCAGAGAGCAGGAAAGGAAACCATTTTCATGAACTCTAATTTTGTTATCTTTTTTTATTGTGCAAAAATAATCTGTAGCGAAGCCCTTGCCTATGCTATCTTCTAAACGAGTACCCCATTTAGTGAATTCATTGCCTTGAAAGCGTTGATAATTTGGGTCTCTGCGCTTTTCTCTCCAAATATTGTGAGGCGTTCTAAAGGGATTCAACCCTAAAATTACCCCTATTTCGCTCGCTCCAAGATATCCTAATCGGATTTCTTGAATCTGTGACTCTGTCAGTCCAACTGTTTTGATAAATTTCTTCATAACCATCCCTTTCTTTTGCCGATTTCTTTCCAAATTTTCAAATTAAGAAAAAAACTTTTCATATCGTCATGATCGATTATTAATAATTCATTTGTCCTGATATTACCATCATGTGCTGAATAGCTATTATATTTGCCTATTTTGTAATAATACGGAAATTTCTTTGTTGCGGCTTCTATTTCTTCGGAAGTGGCGGGGCGGAAGTCATCTAAGAAAGACATATAGCTTTTATCATTATCAAGGCGACAGCGGTCATCACTTAGAAGTTTGGTAATTTTGTGCGCACCCTCTGAGAGATAGCTTAATCTAATGCCTTTTCTTTGGATTATGTAATCATTAACCTTTGGTTTGTATTTCATCTCACACCTCTTATATAAGCAATAAAACCTAAATATTCTCTGAAATATTGCGGATTGTTTTTATGAGTTTCTTTAACTCGGTTCTCAAATTCCTCCAATGTTCCCTTAAAGCATCCGCACCAGATAGTATCATCTACAAATCGGTATGTAGTCATTCGATTTTCTGACCCGATGCAGGCAATTTGGATATAGCGTTCGCTAAGGTTTGCACCGCTAAGGTTTGCACCGCTAAGGTCTGCACCGCCAAGGTCTGCATTGATTTTAGCAGCTTCAATTAATGTCGATCTAATTGAATTGTTCTCCTTTTCAAACTCAAAAAGAAGTTTCCCAAAGGTGGAATTGATCTGAATTTTTGTTTTCATTTTGATTGTCCTTTCAAAAATGTATTGTAAATATAATAATTATTATTTGAGAAAGAATATTAATTTCCATATATTTGCTCGTCCTTTCAAAGTATCCCTCCTTGGATATAAGTTAAGTCGCGCTCAGCCTCAAAGGGCTGGGCGTTTTTATATTTTCGTTACAGTTACA
>PLNZ01000374.1 GCA_003142915.1 Ignavibacteriales bacterium
TTTATAATAATTTTATTCTATCCTTTTAGTCAATGCTGTCTCAATAAAGGTTTAAAAAACCGAATACAAATAATATTTTTGAGACTCTTAATAATTGTTTTTATGCGATTTCACTTTTATTTGCAAAAACGGCAAATAGGTTAACAAAAATTATTTAAATGTATATATCATGATTGTAGAAATGCGTAAAGTAAAATTAAATAAATAAGATTTGAGAAATTAAAAGTAAAGTTAAAAAGATTAAGGATGAATTATTTATGTTGGTATAATTAAACTGTTATTTCAAATCTCGCCAAAGGTATTTGCTTTAATTTCACTATTAAAAAATTCTCTTTTTACTTTCTTTCTATTTGCATCAATTTATTTATGAAAATAAATGTAAATGGTTAAAAATAAATGGATTAGGGGACTAATATCGTTATTAAATATGTGCAGCATGAAATTTTATAAGCGGGAAATCCGGATAACAATTAAGCCGTGAGATAGGACTGCTAGTTATAGTAAATTAAATCGCTTATGGAATTATAGTTTTAAATGAAGGATGACTATCCAACTTCAGGTGGACGAATAGAAGACACAAATAAGAATAAAAGAATGTTAGAATTAGCACAGTCTTTTTAGAAATTAATAGGACAATTCTGTAATCATAAAGCGACTATGTTTTTATCTTCTCGTTTATGTAATTTTAACATTGTCTAATTACTTAAAGTCACCTCAACAGTATATAGCGCAATTATAATATTTTACTTTTTATTGGAAATAATGTAGCATATTGTTACATTTATACCTCAATTTTTTGAAAAATTTTCCTTCGGTAGATGGAAATTTGCCTTTTTTTAAAAAAGCCTACTATTTTTGATTTGCATTTTTCTTGGAATAAAAATATATTTGTGGCTCGTTTATAAAACTGGGCGGACGCCGGAGTTGGAGAGCCGGGGCGGACTGTAAATCCGTTGGCTGACGCCTTTGGGGGTTCGAATCCCTCGCCGCCCACAGGTTTTATTTTTTTATGGAGCACTTATAAGGGAATATTATTATTAAGGTTAAAATTTAGTTCCCTTATTTTTTTGTGCTTTTCAAAATAATGAAATGAGTGTTTTTACCATTACTTCTTTCTTTAAAAAGCTTGGAAGTGCAAATTACTTGGTTAGTCGCTTGTAAATAAATTACGGTACTCATCAGCTTTAAGTTCTTACAAATGATGGATAGTTTAACTTAAAAAGTTAAAACACAAAACCAATATGCGGGAGTAACTCAGTTGGCTAGAGTCACAGCCTTCCAAGCTGNNCAAGCTGTTGGTCGCGGGTTCGAGTCCCGTCTCCCGCTCAGCAAAATAAAAATTTTGCTGACGTAGCTCAGTTGGTAGAGCACATCCTTGGTAAGGATGAGGTCACCGGTTCAATCCCGGTCGTCAGCTCTATAGGAATTAAGATCATTGAAATAGCTGATATCTGGTACATCCATTCAAAAGGATGAGGTCATCCCGATTGAATCGTGGTCGTCAGTTTTCTAAAACTTAGATTATTGAAATAATTTATATTTTTTTTTCATCCTAGGAAGGATGAGATTATCCCGGGTAGAATCGGGGTTATCTGCTCAACTTAATGGAATATTACTATGAGAGAAATAATAACATTAGAATGTACAGAGTGTAAAAGAAGAAATTACACTACGACAAAGAATAAGAGGCTTCATCCTAACCGTGCCGAATTTAAAAAATATTGCCGTTGGGATAAAAAATATACAGTTCATAAAGAGACTAAATAATCTTAAAGTTACGTCAGTAGCTCAATTGGCTAGAGCAGCGGTCTCCAAAACCGCAGGTTGGGGGTTCGAGTCCCTCCTGACGTGCGGTCTTAATTTATTTAAGAGAAAATAATGAAAGAAAAAATAATTACCTTTTTTAATGATGTGGTCAAGGAAATGAAAAAAGTTACCTGGCCGACAGTAGAAGAATTAAAAGAATCTACTACGGTTGTTATTGTTTCATGCTTAATGCTGGCCGCATTTACTTATGTTATAGATATGCTAATAACACAAATATTCAAAGGAATTTTTTAAATAAATGCCCGAATCAGGATTAAGATGGTACGTGGTTAGAACTTTTTCCGGTCACGAGAATAAAGTTAAAAACTTAATTGATGCGGAACTCGGCAATAATGAAAGATTGCGCGCTAAAATTGAGAATGTACTTGTTCCTACCGAAAAGGTTTTTGAAGTTAAAGACGGGAAGAAAAAAAGCAAAACAAAAAACTTTTTTCCCGGTTATATTTTGGTACAAGCTGATTTAGACAACCAGGTAAAAGATTTTATTCTTAACACTCCTTCGGTTATGGGATTTTTAGGGACTAAAAATAATCCTAATCCTTTACAGCCGGAAGAAGTGAAGAGAATTGTTGGTAGAATTACACAAGACGAATCAACCGAAAGAATGGAGACAATATTTAGGAATGGTGATATTGTTAAAATAGTGGATGGTCCATTCAATAATTTTTCCGGAACCATACAGGAAGTAAATGAAGAAAAAATGAAAATCAAAGTAATGGTTTCCATATTTGGCAGAAAAACTCCTGTCGAAATCGATTTCGTTCAAGCAGAACTAGAAAAATAATTAAGTATTTATTCCTATAGGAAAGTCATATGGCTAAAAAGATAACTGGATATATTAAATTGCAAATTCCCGGTGGAAAAGCTACTCCGTCTCCTCCGGTTGGCCCTGCATTAGGACAAAAAGGTGTTAATATTATGGAGTTCTGCAAACAGTTCAATGCAAGAACTTCAGATAAAGATGGTTTAATTATTCCCGTAGTTATTACGGTTTTTTCTGATAAATCTTTTACTTTTATAACCAAAACACCGCCTGCTGCAGAATTACTGAAGAAAGCTGCAAAAGTTGAAAAGGGTTCTGCTGAACCGCACAGAAATAAAGTTGCTAAAGTTTCTACGACACAGGTAAAAGATATTGCACAGCTTAAAATGCCTGATCTTAATGCTTTTGATATTGAACATGCTATGAGCATGGTTGCCGGCACTGCAAGAAGTATGGGTATTACTGTAGAAGATTAATTAATAGTTTCAAGCGAAAGCTTAAAAGGAAACAGAGAAATGCTTAAGTCTAAAAGAAATAAAGAAATTAGTAAAGCCTTAGATAAGGCTAAAGATTATTCACTTGAAGAAGCTATAAAGATTCTCAAGGAGCACTCAAAGGTAAAGTTTGTAGAAACTTTGGATTGCGCTATAAGATTAGGTGTTGATCCTCGGCATGCGGATCAAATGGTAAGAGGAACGGTATCTCTTCCTCATGGAACCGGAAAGCAAGTAAGAGTTTTGGTCGTTGCCAAAGGCTCAAAAATTCAGGAAGGATTGGATGCTGGTGCAGATTATGCCGGTTTTGATGAATATCTTGAAAAAATTAAGGGCGGCTGGGCTGAAATTGATGTTATTGTCGCTGCCCCAGATACAATGGCTGAACTTGGAAAGCTTGGCAGGATTTTGGGCCCTAAAGGACTTATGCCAAACCCGAAAAGCGGTACTGTAACTATGGATGTTGGTAAAGCTGTTAAAGAAGTTAAAGCTGGAAAAATTGAGTTCCGTGTTGAAAAAACCGGAATTGTACATACTTCCTTAGGTAAATTAAATTTTGAAGCCGATAAACTTGCTGAAAATACAAGGGCTTTCTTAAATACTATTATTAAATTGAAACCGGCGTCTGCAAAAGGTCAATATATAAAAAGTCTTTTCCTGTCCAGTACAATGGGACCGGGCATAAAAATTACTAAAGACGAGATTGCAATACGTCAATAATTAAATAAAAAGTTTACGCACTCAAAATTAATGCTTCTAACTGACACGATTATATTTAATCTGTTATGGGAAAAAAATGAATAAGAATGAAAAAGCAAAAATCATTTCCGTAGTAAAAGAAATGATTGAAGATTCATCTGCGGTTTATCTTACGGATTATACCGGTATTAATGTATCTGATATTGGCGCTATAAGAAACGACTTCCGTAAAGAAGGCGTTAATTATAAAGTGATTAAAAATACATTATTCAAGCGCGCAATAGATGAGACGGGTAAATATGGTAAATTAGTAGGTCATTTAACTGGAATGACAGGATATGCATTTGCTTCAAGCAATCCGGTTGCTCCTTCTAAAATTATCAAAAAGTATTTTGATGAAAAACAAAAGTTAGCTCTAAAAGCTTGCTACATTGAGGATCAATTCTATTCCGGTGACCAACTTAATGTTCTGGCTTCTCTTCCATCGAAGAAAGAAATTTTAGTAGGTATTTTAGGCAGCCTTAATGCTCCGATATCAGGAGTCGTAGGTATTATTAATGCTGTTATGAGAGATCTTGTAAGTGTTATAGACGAAATTTCCAAGAAACAAGCAGCATAAATTAAATTTTAAAAAAAATAATTATTAGGAGAAAAAAATGTCAGAGAAAATCACTGAATTAGTTGAAAAAATAAAAGGTTTATCCCTCGTAGAGGCAACGGAATTAAAGAAAGCTTTAGAAGATGAATTTGGAGTATCAGCAGCAGCGCCCGTAGTTGCTGCAGGTGCAGCACCTGTTGTTGCAGCTCCTGTAGAAGAAAAAACCGAATTTGATGTAATTCTTAAAGCTACCGGCGAAAAGAAAATTAACGTTATCAAAGTTGTAAGAGCACATACAGGTTTAGGACTTAAAGAAGCTAAAGATTTAGTTGATGGAGCTCCAAAGACTGTTAAAGAAGCTATTTCTAAAGATGAAGCTGAAAAACTCAAAAAAGAGTTTGAAGAAGCTGGCGCCACCGTAGAGATAAAATAAGAAAAAAGCTAAGAGCTGTAGATTTTATAAAAAGTGATAAGCGGAGAATTCCGTCTTATCGCTTTTTATATTTTAGTTACGTTGATTTATGCATTGATAACAAAGAAAATGAAATTTAATTGGAGGTTTAACATTGAATAGTAAAAGAATTTCCTTTAGCAGAATTCCTTCTGTTGTTGAGGCGCCGGATTTATTGAATATTCAAACAGTTGCTTTTGAAGAATTTGTGCAGCTAAAAACTCTACCAACTAAAAGGGAAAACAAGGGTCTACAAGCAGTATTTACTGCTAATTTTCCTATTTTTGATAATAAGGAAAATTACCGCCTTGATTTTTTAGAATATTATGTAGAAAAACCACGTTTTTCCGTTCAGGAATGCCTTGAAAGAGGCTTAACTTATGCGGCGCCTCTTAAAGGAAAACTCAGGCTTTCTACAAAAGATCCTGAAACTCAGGATTTTGTGAACAGCGTTGAGCAGGAAGTTTATCTTGGCAATTTACCTTACATGACTGATAAAGGTACTTTTGTCATTAATGGCGCTGAACGTGTTGTTGTTTCTCAACTTCATCGTTCACCGGGTGTTGCATTTGCACAGACAGTGCATCCTAATGGTACGCCAATTTATTCCGCCAGGATTATTCCGCTAAGAGGTTCATGGGTAGAATTTGCAACTGATATAAACTACGTTATGTATGTTTATATCGACCGCAGGAAAAAATTCCCCGCAACTACATTATTGCGCGCTCTTGATTTTGCCACAGATGAAGAAATTTTAAACCTCTTTGATTTGATTGAAGAAGTTACAGTAAAGAAAGTTAAGATCGAAACTTTTATAGGAAGAACTATTGCCAGTGATGTTTTTGATATGGCTACCGGTGAAATCTTCCTTACAAAAGACAGTATCCTTTCTGAAGAAGATATTGAAAGATTAAAAGAAGCAGAAGTTGAAAAATTGAAATTCATCAGCTCCTATACATCGCCTGATTTAGACTTAATAGTGAACACTCTGCGCAAAGATACATCAAGCACAAAAGAAGAAGCTTTATATTCTATCTACCGCCAATTGCGTTCCGGAGAGGCGCCTGATCTGGATACAGCTCAAGCATTAATAGATAAGCTCTTTTTTAATGATAAAAGATATGACCTTGGCGATGTAGGTCGTCATAGGATGAATGATAAGTTAAAACTTAGTATTCCTGAAAGCGTTACCGTTTTAACAGTTGAAGATATTGTTGCTATTATGAAATATATCATCAAACTTCGTAACGGAATTGAAAATGTTGACGATATAGATCATTTAGGAAATAGAAGAATTAGAACTGTTGGAGAGCAGTTAGCCCAGCAATTTAATGTTGGTATGTCGCGTATGGCAAGAACCATAAAGGAAAGAATGAACATGCGCGATACTGAAAACTTTACCCCTCAGGATCTTGTAAATGCAAGAACAATTAGCAGCGTAATAAATGCATTCTTCGGAACAAACCAACTATCTCAATTTATGGATCAAACAAATCCATTGGCTGAGATGACGCATAAAAGAAGAATGTCTGCTTTAGGGCCTGGTGGATTAACAAGAGAAAGAGCTGGATTTGAAGTTCGAGATGTTCACTATACACACTATGGCCGTTTATGCCCTATTGAAACACCAGAAGGCCCGAATATAGGTCTAATTTCTTCATTGACAATTTATGCACGGGTTAATCGTTACGGATTTCTTGAAACTCCTTACAGGAAAGTTGAAAAAACAAAAGTTACTGATACTGTGGAATATTTAACAGCCGAGCAGGAAGATTTATTTACAATAGCTCAGGCAAATGCGCCTCTCACCGAACAATCAAAGTTTGTACAGGAAAGAGTTAAATCCCGTTTTAAAGGTGAGTTTCCGATTGTGACTCCCGATCATATTCAGTATATGGATGTAGCTCCTGCGCAAATAGTAAGCGCTGCGGCAGCTTTAATTCCATTCCTTGAACATGATGATGCAAACAGAGCACTTATGGGCTCTAACATGCAGCGCCAGGCGGTTCCGTTATTACGTCCGGAAGCTCCTCTTGTAGGTACTGGGCTTGAGAAAAAAATTGCTACCGATTCAAGAGCAGTTATTGTTGCAGAAGATAACGGTATAATTGAAAGCGTTGATTCAAATCAGATTATGGTAAAATATGATATTAATCCAAACAGCATTGAAGCTCTTACAAGCTTTAATGATGTAAGAAGAACAACATATAAGCTTATAAAGTTCCATGGAACAAACCAGGAAACTTCAGTTAACCAGCGCCCAATTGTTAAACAGGGACAAAGAGTTGCTAAAGACGATGTGTTGGCAGACGGATGCTCTACAGATCAAGGAGAACTTGCACTTGGCAGAAATGTACTTGTTGCATTCATGCCATGGCGCGGTTACAACTTTGAGGATGCTATTATTATAAGTGAAAAAGTTGTAAGCGAAGATGTTTATACTTCAATCCATATAGAAGAATTTGAATTACAGGTTAGAGAAACAAAACGAGGTGAGGAAGAACTTACACGTGAAATTCCTAACGTAAGTGAAGAAGCAGTAAGAAATCTTGATGAGAACGGAATTGTAAGGGAGGGCGCAGAGGTTAAAGAAGGCGACATACTTATAGGAAAGATTACTCCTAAAGGAGAAACCGATCCTACACCTGAAGAAAAACTTCTTAGAGCGATATTCGGAGATAAAGCCGGAGATGTGAAAGATGCATCCTTAAAAGCACCTCCGGGATTAAAAGGAACCATAATTAAAACACGTCTTTTCAGTAGAAAGAAGAGAGATACTGACGCAAAGAAAATTGAAAAGAAACAGCTTGATAATCTTGAAATTCAGCATAAACAAAGTTTGACTGAACATTATGAAAGACTTATCCAGAAGTTAACAAAGATAACTGATGGTGAAGTTGCAACCGGTATTCGCGATCTTGACGGAAGCGTTGTTCTCAGAAGTGGGACAACTATTAAAGAGACAACCTTTTCTTCAATGGAAGATGTTACTAAGTTAGATTATACTCTTGATTGGTTTGAAACCAAAAGAATAAACAACTTAATAAAGACACTATATAAAAACTACTTCGATATTTTATCTGATTTAGAAGAAGATTATAAAAGGGAGAAAATAAAAATCACAAGCGGCGATGAACTTCCTCCGGGAATTGTTCAGCTTGCAAAAGTTTATGTAGCGAAAAAACGTAAGCTTTCGGTTGGTGATAAAATGGCAGGCCGACATGGTAATAAAGGAGTGGTTGCTAAAATTGTACCTGCCGAAGAAATGCCATTCCTGCCAGATGGAACTCCGGTTGATATAGTTCTTAATCCTCTAGGCGTACCTTCACGTATGAACCTGGGACAGCTTTATGAAACTGCTCTCGGATGGGCAGGTAAAGTGCTGGGTCTTAAATTTGCCACACCGATTTTTGACGGCGCCAAAATTGAAGACGTGGATGAATGGCTTGTTAAGGCCGGTCTTGAAAGAGGAAGTAAAACAGATTTGTATGATGGGAGATCCGGTGAAAAATTCCATCAGAAAGTTACCTGCGGATATATCTACATGCTTAAACTAAGCCATCTTGTAGATGATAAAATTCACGCCAGATCTATTGGGCCATACTCGCTTATTACACAGCAGCCTTTNNTATGAAGCTATAGTTAAGGGTGAAAACTTACAGGAACCAAATATTCCTGAATCGTTCAACGTGTTAATTAAAGAGCTCCAGGGCTTAGGGCTGGATATCAAAATAAATTAACACTTTTTGAACTATTCTTTCACTTAGAAATTAGGAGGTAAAAAATGCCATTTAGAATTCAAGAAAATGCGATGCGTGATATTAATACTATCACTATTGGTTTAGCAAGTCCTGATGATATATTGTCCAGATCTTATGGAGAAGTTACTAAACCGGAAACAATTAACTACAGATCTTTCCGTCCTGAAAAAGACGGATTATTTTGTGAGAAAATATTCGGTCCAACACGCGATTGGGAATGCTTCTGCGGTAAATATAAACGCATAAGATATAAAGGTATTATTTGCGATAGATGCGGTGTAGAAGTAACACAAAAAAGTGTCCGCAGAGAAAGAATGGGGCATATTGGTTTAGCGGTACCCGTAGTTCATATCTGGTTCTTTAGATCTCAGCCCTCTAAGATAGGCAATATTGTCGGTTTGAGCTTAAAGGAATTAGAAAAAGTTATCTACTATGAATCTTATGTGGTCATTAACCCTGGACCAACCGGATTAAACCGTTTGGACCTTGTCTCAGAAGATCAATATTTCGAAGTTTTAAATTCTCTTCCGCCTGGAAATGAAAAACTTGAAGATGAGGATACTAAAAAATTCGTAGCAAAAATTGGCGGTGATGCTGTAAAAGAACTTCTTAAGAAAACAGATATTGAAAAACTTTCTAAAGAGTTAAGGGATCAGCTTCAGAATGAAACTTCACAGCAGAAAAAAGCAGATCTGCTAAAAAGATTAAGAGTTCTTGAATCCTTTAAAGAAGAAGAGGGAAAAGTAATAAATAAACCGGAGTGGATGGTATTGGCTTATATACCTGTTATTCCGCCGGAATTAAGACCGCTTGTTCCTCTTGAAGGCGGCAGATTTGCTACTTCAGATTTGAATGATCTTTATAGAAGAGTTATAATAAGAAATAACCGTCTTAAAAGATTGATTGATATTAAAGCGCCTGAAGTAATTTTACGTAATGAAAAAAGAATGCTTCAGGAATCTGTAGATGCTTTGTTTGATAACTCCCGCAGAGGAAGCGCTGTAAGAAGCGATAATAACAGGCCTCTTAAATCATTAAGCGATATGCTTAAAGGAAAACAAGGCCGCTTCAGACAAAATCTTCTCGGTAAAAGAGTTGATTATTCCGGCCGTTCTGTTATTGTTGTTGGACCGGAACTTAAACTGCACCAATGCGGTCTTCCTAAAGATATGGCGGTAGAGCTTTTCAAGCCATTTATTATCAGGAAATTAATTGAACGAGGACATAATAAAACCGTTAAAAGCGCAAGGAAAGTTGTTGATAGAAAAGACCCTCTTATCTGGGATATTCTTGCGAAAATCATAGACGGGCACCCGGTTCTATTAAACCGTGCTCCTACGCTGCATAGACTTGGAATCCAGGCATTTCAGCCTATTCTTATAGATGGGCGTGCAATTCAGCTTCACCCTATGGTCTGTACTGCATTCAACGCAGACTTTGATGGTGACCAGATGGCTGTTCACGTTCCTCTTTCATACGAAGCTCAGCTTGAGGCTTCATTGCTTATGTTAAGCAGCCATAATATTCTTTCACCTCAAAACGGAAGTCCTATTGTTGTTCCTACTCAGGACATAGTTTTGGGTTGCTATTACCTGACAAAACTTAGGGAAGGTGGTAAGGGCGAGGGAATGGTATTTGGCTCACCCGAAGAAGCTATTATTGCATATAACTCAAAAGTTATCGATCTTCATTCAAAATTAAAAGTTAGAATTGGCGGCGAATATATAGAGACTACAACCGGAAGAGTAATATTTAATCAAATTGTTCCTAAGGAAATGGGGTATTTCAACCAGCTTTTGATAAAGAAAACGTTCGGCGGTTTTATAGGTCAAATGTTTATGAAGTTGGGAAATAAAGTTACAGCTAAGTTTCTTGATGACTTGAAAGATCTTGGATTCAGGTATTCCACAGCAGGTGGACTTTCCGTTAGCTATGGGGATATGATTATCCCTGAAGAGAAAGAAGCTCTTATTCAAAAAGCGAATAAAAAAGTTGAAGCTATTCTTAATGAACATGAGCAGGGTGTTATTACCGATGCTGAACGTTATAATAAAATTATAGATGTTTGGACTCATACAACAAATGATGTTGCCCGTGCATTGATGGAGAAAATAAAAAATACCGATAATGGTTTTAATTCACTTCATATGATGGTTGACTCTGGTGCGAGAGGTTCTCAGGAACAGGTTCGTCAGCTTGCAGGTATGCGAGGATTGATGATGAAACCGCAGAAGAGTTTATCTGGTCAAGCAGGTGAAATTATTGAGAACCCGATCGTGGCAAATTTCAAAGAAGGCTTATCGGTTCTTGAATACTTCATATCTACACATGGTGCAAGAAAAGGTCTTGCTGATACCGCTCTTAAAACTGCTGATGCAGGTTATTTGACCAGAAGGCTTGTAGATGTTGCACAGGACGTTATAATAAGTGAAGAAGATTGCGGTACAATCCTCGGTATTGAAATTACTGCTCTTAAAGATGTTGAACAGGAAAGGGAACCGTTGGCAGAAAGAATTACTGGCCGTGTATCTCAGGAAGATGTTATTAACCCGCGGACAGATGAAGTAATTGTTGCCGCCGGTGAATTAATAACTGAAGAAATTGCAGAAAAAATTGAAGATTCAAGCATTGATTCTGTATATATCAGGACAGTGTTAACTTGCGAATCTAAACGTGGTGTATGTGCAAAATGTTACGGAAGAAACTTAACCAACGGCAAGCTTGTTGAAATTGGTGAAGCTGTAGGAATTGTTGCTGCACAATCAATCGGTGAGCCTGGTACACAGCTTACTCTTAGAACATTCCACCTTGGCGGTACTTCTTCAAGAATTGCAAGCCAATCCCAGGTAGAATCTACAGTAGAAGGTATAGCTAAATTTGAAAGAATTTCTTTCGTAGAAAAATCTGATTATATAGGAAAAGTTAAGGTTGTTACAGGACGCCGCGGTATAGTTGGTATTTATGATGAAAATAACAGGCAGATAAAAAAATATGAAGTTCCCTACGGTGCCGAACTGGTAGTAAATGATGAGCAGGCAGTAAAAAAGCGTTCACCATTATATAACCATGATCCTTATAACTCAGTTATTCTGACTGACGTTTCAGGAAGAGTTCACTTCGTAGATATGATTGACGGTGCTACCTTGCAACAGGTTACCGATGAACAAACCGGTCACGTTCAGAAAGTTGTTATTGAGTCAAAAGATAAAAATCTTACGCCTACTATAACAATTGAATCTGAAGATGGAATAAAGAAATCGTTTAATATTCCTACAAGAGCTTATCTTTCAGTAGAAGAAGGAGAAAACATTCCTGCAGGTACAATTTTGGCGAAGATTTCAAAACAGCAGACAAAGAGCCGTGATATTACCGGCGGTCTTCCAAGAGTAACAGAATTGTTCGAAGCAAGAAGTCCGCAAGAAACTGCAATTGTTTCCGAGATAGAAGGTATGGTTAAATTTGGAGCCCGGAAAAAAGGTTCACGTGAAATTCTTGTCGTCGCTCCGGATAAATCGGACGAAAAGAAATATAATGTTCCGCTTGGGAAACATATTCTTGTTCAGGAAGGCGATGAAATACCGGCTGGCGAAAAGATTACCGATGGTCCTATCAATCCTCATGATATCTTGAAGATTAAAGGAACAAGCGCCGTTCAGGAATATCTTGTTAATGAAATTCAGGATGTTTATCGTTTACAGGGTGTAAAAATTAATGATAAACATATTGAAGCTATTGTAAAACAAATGCTTCAGAAAATTAAAATTGTTTCGCCCGGTGATACTAAGTTTCTTGAAGAAGATGTTGTCGACAGAAATGAATTCATTGAAGAAAACAATAGAGTCTTATCTATGCTTCGTATTGTTGATAAAGGCGAATCAAGATATAAAGATGGACAACTTATTTCAAAGAGTAAGTTTAGAGAAATAAATATAGATTTGAAGAAAAAGAGCAAAAAACCGGTTGAAGCCCGTGATGCAGAACCGGCTACTTTTGAACATATACTTCTTGGAATTACGCAAGCTGCTCTTTCTACCGAAAGCTGGATTTCGGCGGCATCATTTCAAGAAACGACAAAGGTGCTGGCAAATGCGGCAACTGAAGCGAAAATAGATCTTTTGCTAGGACTCAAAGAGAACGTAGTAATGGGTCATTTAATCCCTGCCGGAACCGGTCTTAAGAAGTACAAAAGCTTAATATTATCTTCAGAACAGGTTGAAGAAGAAAATACAGAAAAAGAAGAAGTGCAAACTCAATAAAATTTAAAGAATCCGACCTGATTAGGTATCGGGTCGGATTCTAATGCTCAAAAATGCATAAAATAAAAATATTTTTTAGATTTCTTGACAAAATTTAGCCTATATTCTATATTAGAAGTCTGAATTTTTTTTGATTTAGTATATTAGGAGATTTTAGTGCCCACAATAAATCAGTTAGTCAGAAAAGGCCGTGTTCGGATTCTATCGAAGAAGAAAGCGCCGGCTCTTGACGCATGTCCTCAGAAACGAGGAGTATGCACAAGGGTATATACTTCGACGCCTAAGAAACCAAACTCAGCATTGAGAAAGGTGGCAAGAGTTCGATTAACTAACAGTATGGAAGTAACTGCTTATATTCCTGGTGAAGGGCACAATTTACAAGAGCATTCAATTGTTTTGATTAGAGGCGGTAGGGTTAAAGATTTGCCAGGTGTGCGTTATCATATTATCAGAGGCACGCTTGATACAAGTGGTGTTGAAGATAGGAAAAAGGGCAGATCAAAATATGGTGCTAAAAAACCAAAGGCTAAATAAATTTTATGAGAAAGAAAAGAGCAGGCAAGAATAGTTTAAAACCAGACCCAAAGTTTAATGATTTACTGGTTGAAAGATTTATAAATTCGATTATGTATGATGGTAAAAAATCAAAAGCCCGTTTTTTAGTATATAAGGCATTTGAGATAATTGAAGACAGAGCAAAGAAACCGGGTATTGAAGTATTTAAGAAAGCTTTAAATAATACACAGCCGGTAATTGAAGTAAGAAGCAGAAGAGTTGGCGGTGCTACTTACCAGGTACCTACTGAGGTTAGGCCTGAAAGAAGAACTGCATTAGCCATGAGATGGATTAAAACCTATGCAAGAGCAAGAAATGAAAAATCCATGTCGCTTAAATTAGCTTCTGAATTGTTGTCTGCTTCTAATAATGAAGGTTCTGCAGTAAAGAAAAAAGAAGATACTCATAAAATGGCAGAAGCAAACAAAGCATTTGCTCATTTTAAATGGTGATGAAATTTTTATTTTTAATGATATTATAAATGAGTGGGAAAAATAATTTAAGTTATGACAGCAAGACTACCTATAGAAAGAGTTCGTAATATCGGAATTATGGCTCATATTGACGCCGGTAAGACTACCACTACCGAGCGCATATTATATTACACTGGTAAATTACATAGAATTGGAGAAGTACACGACGGTGCCGCTACCATGGACTGGATGGAACAAGAAAAAGAACGTGGTATTACAATTACTAGCGCTGCAACTACATGTTTTTGGAATGATCACCAGATCAACATTATAGATACACCCGGACACGTTGATTTTACAGTCGAAGTTGAAAGATCATTAAGAGTTTTAGATGGTGCTGTCGCGATCTTTTGCGCGGTTGGCGGCGTTGAGCCTCAATCGGAAACTGTTTGGAGACAGGCTGACAAATATCAGGTTCCAAGAATTGCATTTATCAATAAAATGGATAGAACAGGCGCAGATTTTTATAATTCAATTCAAATGATGAAGAACAGGCTTGGTGCTAATGCAATACCTATTACTTTGCCTATTGGCGAAGGAGATATGTTTACCGGTGAAATAGACCTGATTACTTTTAAAGCCCGTATATATAATGAAGAAACCATGGGCGCTATATTTGACGAATTTAATGTACCTGAAGATTTGGTAGAGATTGCCAATAAGTATAGAACACAGATGTTGGAAGCAGTATCCGATATTGATGATACTCTTCTTGAGAAGTATCTTGAAGGTAAAGCTATTAGTGAAAATGAAATAAAAGTAGCTTTGAGGAAAGCCACTATTGAATCAAAAATTATTCCCGTGCTTTGTGGATCTGCCTTTAAGAATAAAGGTGTTCAGAAATTACTTGATTCTGTAGTCGACTTTTTACCCGCTCCTACTGATACAAAAGAGATTGAAGCTCATCATATTGGAATAAAAGATATTGTTCAAAGACGTATTGATGAGAATGAGAAATTTGTTGCTCTCGCATTCAAGATTATGAACGATTCATATGTCGGTAAACTGACATTTTTTAGAGTTTATTGTGGAACTTTGAAATCGGGTTCTTATATTTTTAATTCAGTAAGTGGAAAGAAAGAAAGGATTAGCCGTTTACTTCAGATGCATGCTAACCATAGAGAAGAGATTGAAGAAGTAAAAGCCGGTGATATTGCAGCTGCTGTTGGTTTGAAGAATACAAAAACAGGTGATACGCTTTGCGATGAACATGACCCTGTTGTTCTTGAAAAAATTATATTTCCCGAACCTGTTATCCAGATTGCTATTGAACCTAAGACAAAAGCAGATCAGGATAAATTATCTGATGCTTTGGTTAAGCTATCTGATGAAGATCCTACATTTAAAGTTAAGGTTGATGAAGAAACAGGTCAGACTTTAATCAGCGGTATGGGTGAACTTCATCTTGAAATTTTAGTTGACAGGATGAAGCGTGAATTTAAAGTTGAAGCAAATGTTGGTAAACCTCAGGTAGCATATAGAGAGACTATTACACAGGTTGTTAATGCCGAAGGTAAATTTATTAAACAGAGCGGCGGACGTGGTAAGTATGGCCATGTTTGGGTTGAATTCAGTCCGAATGAACCCGGTAAAGGATATGAGTTTACTAATGCTATAGTAGGCGGAGTTGTTCCAAAAGAGTATATTCCTGCTGTATCTGCAGGCATTCAGGAAGCTTTAAGAAATGGTGTTGTAGCCGGCTTCCCGGTTGTTGATATTAAAGCTAAGATTTATGATGGTTCTTATCATGATGTGGATTCAGATGAAATTTCTTTCAAAGTGGCTGGTTCAATTGCTTTTAAAGAAGGGGCTAAAAAGGGAAAACCCATATTATTAGAACCTATGATGAATGTGGAAGTTGTTACGCCTGAAGAATATTTGGGCGATGTAATGGGAGATTTGAACTCAAGAAGAGGGAAAATTGAAGGGTTTTCTGCAAGAAAAGATGCCCAAGTAATTAAAGCTACCGTTCCTCTTTCAGAGATGTTCGGTTATGCAACAATACTTAGGTCAATGACTCAGGGACGTGCAATTTATACAATGCAATTTTCTCGCTATCATGAAGTACCGAAAAATATAGCTGAAGAAATTGCTGAAAAATCATTGGGCAAGAAATCGGTTATAACTATTTAATAAAAGAATATTAAAAGAAAAATATTAAAGGAGAATTAGATGGCAAAAGAAAAATTTGATAGGAGTAAACCTCACGTTAACGTAGGTACAATCGGTCATGTAGATCATGGTAAAACCACATTAACAGCTGCCATCACAATGGCTCTCGCAAGAAAGGGATTATCGGAAGTTAGAACTTTTGATAGTATTGATAATGCTCCGGAAGAAAGAGAAAGAGGTATTACTATTGCAACAGCTCACATTGAATATTCAACCGCAAATAGACACTATGCTCACGTAGATTGCCCCGGTCACGCTGACTATGTTAAGAATATGATTACCGGTGCTGCCCAGATGGACGGCGCTATATTAGTAGTTGCTGCAACTGATGGACCAATGCCACAAACAAGAGAGCATGTTCTTCTTGCACGCCAGGTTGGCGTTCCTAAAATGGTTGTGTTCTTAAATAAGATCGATATGGTTGATGATGCTGAACTTATTGAGCTTGTTGAAGTTGAATTAAGAGATTTATTAAATTCTTATGAATTTCCCGGAGATGAAATCCCTATTATTAAGGGTTCGGCTTTAAAAGCTTTGGAAGCGGGCTCAAGCAATGCTCCTACAGATGACCCAAGATATAACTGTATCTGGGAGCTTATGGATGCTGTTGACACTTATATCCCGATACCAAAAAGAGAAACCGACAAACCTTTCTTAATGCCTGTTGAAGACGTTTTCTCTATTACAGGTCGTGGTACTGTTGCTACTGGTAGAGTTGAAAGAGGTCAGGTTAAATTAGCTGAAGAAGTTGAGCTAATCGGGCTTGGCGTTCATAAGAAAACAGTTGTTACAGGAATTGAAATGTTCAGAAAAGAACTTGATTCGGCAATAGCTGGAGACAATGCCGGTCTTCTTTTAAGAGGTGTTGATAAAAATGAAATCGAAAGAGGGATGGTTCTTGCGAAGCCGGGATCTATAACTCCTCATAAGAAATTTGAAGGTTCAATTTATGTTTTGTCAAAAGAAGAAGGTGGACGTCATACACCATTCTTTAATGGATATAGGCCGCAGTTCTATTTCAGAACAACCGACGTTACCGGTGTTGCTACGCTTCCGGAAGGAACTGAAATGGTTATGCCGGGAGATAGTGTGCGTTTAACAGTTGAACTGATATCAGAAATTGCTATGGAAGAAGGTCTCCGTTTCGCTATTCGTGAAGGCGGCAGAACAGTAGCTTCAGGTCTTGTAACCAAAATTATTGAGTAAACTTATATTTATTCTATTGAAAAGGGAGTGAAAACTCCCTTTTTATATAAATTTTATTTTGTCCCGTTAAGGCGGGAAAGGAGAATTTGAGTGTCTGTCCAAAAGATTAGAATAAAATTGAAATCGTACGATCATATTTTGATTGATAAATCAACAGAGAAAATTATAAAGACTGTTAGAAGCACAGGTGCAATTGTGTCCGGCCCTATACCGTTGCCTACTAAACGAACTGTCTATACAGTACTTAGATCGCCACATGTTGACAAAAAATCACGAGAACAATTTGAGACCAGAGCGCATAAAAGGATAATTGATATTCATAATTCAAATAATAAAACCGTCGATTCACTTAGTAAATTAGATATCCCGGCGGGTGTTGATATTGAGATTAAGCTTTAAGGAATTTGGGAGTTAAGATGGCTGGCATTATCGGTAAAAAAATTGGAATGTCGAGCATTTTTAATGCTAACGGCGAAATTGTATCTGTTACTGTTATACAAGCAGGTCCATGTAAAGTGGTCTCCGTTAGGACTAAAGAAAAAGACGGTTATGAAGCACTTCAGCTCGGCTTCGGAGAAAAGAAAGAAAAAAATATTATTAAACCTATTCTGGGACAATATAAGAAAGGCAATCTAACTCCTTCTGCTGTTCTTAAAGAATTTGACTTTTCAAATGCCGGTGAATTTAAAGTTGGCGACGAAGTAAAAGTGGATTTATTTCAAGAAAACGAAAAGATTAAAGTGAGAGGAAAGAGCAAGGGTAAAGGGTTTCAGGGTGTGATGAGGCGACACGGTTTTGGCGGCGTTGGTGGTACAACCCATGGACAAAGCGACAGATTACGCGCTCCGGGTTCAATAGGTGCAAGTTCTTATCCTTCAAGAGTTTTTAAAGGTCAGAGAATGGCTGGAAGAATGGGTTACGAAAATGTAACTGTTTCTAATCTTAGAGTTGTAAAAATTATGGCTGAAGAAAACATTATTTTAGTCAAAGGCGCCGTTCCAGGTGCAATTAACTCTTATGTTGAATTGATTAAGAAGTAAGTTGGGAAAAAAATGACATTAGATATTTACAAAATTGATGGCACTGTGTCCGGTGAGAAATTGGAGCTTGCTGAAGAAATTTTTGGCATAGAACCAAATGACCATGCTATCTATTTATCAGTAAAGGCGTATTTAGCTAATCAAAGACAGGGTACAAGTAAGGCTAAAGAACGCGGAGAAGTAAGGGGCGGCGGTAAAAAACCATGGAAACAAAAAGGCAGAGGAGGTTCAAGAGCCGGTACGACACGTTCACCCCTTTGGGTAGGTGGAGGTACAATTTTCGGCCCTCGCCCAAGAGATTATCGTCAGGATTTGACTAAAAAGCTAAAACGTCTCGGCAGAAAATCCGCATTTAGTTATAAAGTAAAGGATGAGCAATTGATTATTGTTGAGGATTTCAATTTTGAAAAACCAAAGACAAAAGAATTTACAGGCCTATTAGAAGCATTCAAATTATCGGGTAAAAAAGTTTTATTATTGACCAACGGTAAACAAGAAACAGTTTATAAATCCGGTAGAAATATTTCAAAAGTAAAAATATTGGAAGCTGAGAAGGCATCAACATATGATATTCTTAACAATCAAATTCTGATTATACAGAAAAGTGCAGTAGAAACTATCAGCAATTCATTCAAGAATACGAAGGAAGTGGTAAACTGATATGCATGATATTCTAATTAGCCCCCTGATTACAGAAAAGATGACTAACCTAACCGCAGATAAAGGGAAATATGGTTTCCTTGTTAACCCGAAGGCAAATAAAATTGAAATTGCAAAAGCGGTTGAGAAAAAGTTTAATGTTCATGTTGAAAGTATAAGGACAATAAATCATCCGGGAAAAATGAAGACTCAATTCAGAAAATCGGGAAGATTTATCGGTAAAACTTCAAAATATAAAAAAGCTTTGATTACGCTTAAGCAAGGTGAAACAATAGAAATTTTTGAACAAGTATAGAGTTTAAAAGCAGGACGATTAAATGGCAATTATTAAATTAAAACCGAATACGCCTGGAACTAGATTTATGTCGATTTCCTCATTTGAGGAAATTACTAAAGTTACTCCTGAAAAATCTCTTACCGTTTCTTTAAGAAAATCGGGTGGAAGAAATAATTTAGGTCATGTAACTGCTAAACATATAGGTGGCGGACATAAGAGAAGATATAGAATTATTGATTTCAAACGGGATAAGGCAGGTATTCCTGCAAAAGTTTTTTCAATTGAATATGATCCGAATCGTACATGTAGAATAGCTCTTTTGCATTATGCCGATGGTGAAAAAAGATATATCCTTGCTCCTGATGGGTTAAAGGTTGGAGATAAAATTCAATCAGGTACAGGTAGTGATATAACTATCGGAAATGCTTTACCATTAAAAGATATGCCTTTCGGCAGCTTTGTTCACAACGTAGAATTGAAACCCGGTAAAGGGGGCCAGTTAGGAAGAAGCGCAGGTGCATCTATTCAGGTGATGGCAAAAGAAGGAGACTATGCACAGCTTAAAATGCCTTCAGGTGAGGTAAGATTGATAAGATTAAACTGTCTTGCTACATACGGTATAGTGGGAAATTCGGAACAGGAAAATATAAGTTTTGGGAAAGCCGGAAGAACAAGATGGATTGGTAAAAGACCTCATGTAAGGGGTGTTGCAATGAACCCTGTAGATCATCCGATGGGTGGTGGTGAAGGGAAAACTTCCGGAGGTGGTCATCCTGTTTCACCTTGGGGGCAAAAAGCAAAAGGATTGAAGACCAGGAAACGTAAAAAAGAATCAAATAAATTAATTATTAAAAGACGGAAATAAGTAGAGAGCAATCATGCCAAGATCGGTTAAAAAAGGACCATTTGTCGATTTCAAATTAGCTGAAAAGATTACTAAACTAAACAATACTAATCAAAAAAAGATAATTAAAACATGGTCCAGAACTTCGACTATTATTCCTGAGTTTGTTGGTCATACAATTGCTGTTCATAACGGTAATAAAATGATCCCGGTTTATATAACTGAAAATATGGTTGGTCATAAATTAGGAGAGTTTGCACCTACAAGAATATTTAGAGGTCACCCGGGCACTAAAGCAGAGAAAGCATCTAAAGGTCCGGCACCGGCTGCAATAAAATAATTGTAACAAAAGGATTTTTTTATAAATGGAAGCTAAAGCAATACATAGATATATCGGTTCATCGCCTCGTAAAATGCGGTTAGTTGTAGATCTTATTCGCGGAATTTCTGTAGATAAAGCAATTGAAATTTTACATTTCAATACTAAGCATGCTTCAAAGGATGCTGAAAAAGTTTTAAGATCTGCTGTTGCTAATTTGATGAATAAAGATGATGCTGGAAGGGTTGAACCGGAAGAATTGTTCGTTAGGGAAGCTTTTGTGAACCAAGGGCCTACATTAAAAAGAATTTCACCCGCGCCTATGGGACGGGCTTATAAAATTAGAAAAAGGTCTTGTCATTTAACAATTGTTGTTGCTAAAAAGGCATAACTTAGGAGGTAATTTTTTGGGACAGAAAACAAACCCGATTGGATTTAGAGTTGGTATTATAAGAGGATGGGACTCTAATTGGTATGAAAATAAGTCTTATTCATCTAAGCTTAAAGAAGATGAAAAGTTAAGAAATTATGTTAGAAACCGTTTGAAAAAAGCGGGTATTGCAAGAATTGTTATTGATAGAACATCCAAGAATATTATTTTAACTATTCATACATCCAGACCTGGTGTGGTTATCGGTAAAAGCGGAAAAGAAATTACTCAGTTAGAGCAGGAACTAAAACAAATTACAGATAAAGATGTTAAAATTCAGATTTCAGAAATTAAGAGACCGGAATTGGATGCATATCTTGTTGCGGAAAATATTGCAAGTCAGATTGAAGGAAGAGTTTCTTTTAGAAGAGCGATGAAAATGTCTATTACTGCTGCAATGAGAATGGGAGCTGAGGGTATAAGAATTATGTGTGCCGGAAGGCTGGGCGGTGCTGAAATGGCTAGAACAGAACAATACAAAGAAGGTCGTATTCCTTTGCATACTATTAGAGCGGATATAGACTACGCAAATGGCAGAGCAGAAACTATTTATGGTGCAATTGGTATAAAGGTTTGGATCTGTCGTGGAGAAATTTTAGGAAAAAGAGTTACAGATTAATTATCCGGGAGTTTTTTTAACATGTTAATGCCCAAAAGAGTAAAGTTTAGAAAATCTCAACGCGGCAGAATGGCAGGCAAAGCTAAACGTGGAAGCACCATTGCTTTTGGTGATTTCGGTTTGAAAGCTCTTGAGCCTCATTGGATCACCAGCCGTCAAATTGAAGCTTGTCGTGTTGCACTTTCGAGAAAAATGAAAAGAGATGGAAGAGTTTGGATAAGAATATTTCCTGATAAGCCTGTTTCAAAAAAGCCGCTTGAAACAAGAATGGGTAAAGGAAAAGGAGCGCCNNGCTGAATTTTGGGTTGCCGTTATTAAGCCGGGAAGAGTTCTTTTTGAAGTCTCTGGTGTTTCCAGAGAAGTAGCTCAGGATGCACTTAGAACTTGTGCATATAAGTTACCCATTAAAACAAAGGTAGTTGTCAGACCGGATTTTGAATAAAGCTTAAGGTTTTAAAAATGAAGATTCATGAAATTAGAGAATTAAAAGACAACGAACTTATAAAGCAAATTGCTGAAGAAGAAAAAAATATACTCGATTTAAGATTTGCTCATCAGCTAAAACAATTGACTAATACTGCAAAGCTTAAATTAACTAAGAGAGATATAGCTAAGTTGAAAAGCGAACTTAAAGCAAGGCAGATAGCTAAGAAAGTTCCTGCTGCTAAGGACAATAAAGAAGGAGTTAACGCCTAACTATGGAACAACGCACATTAAGAAAAACAAGAGTCGGTGTTGTCGTAAGCAATAAAATGCAAAAAACAATTACAGTTGCGATTGAAAGAAAAGTCCCTCATCCGATATATAAAAAATATTTTAAGAAAACCACAAAATTTATGGCACATGATGAAAAGAACGAATGCAAAATAGGCGATAAAGTAAAAATTATGGAAACCCGTCCTCTTAGTTCTAAAAAAAGATGGCGTCTTGTTGAAGTTGTAGAAAAAGCCAAGTAGCAAATTAAGGAGAAGAAGTCCAAATGATTCAAGAAGAAACCAATTTAGTGGTTGCGGATAACTCAGGCGCAAAAAAAGTACGGTGTATCCGTGTGCTTGGCGGAAGTGGAAGACAGTACGCTAGCGTTGGCGATTTAATAGTAGTTTCAGTTAAAACTGCTATTCCTAATGGAACAGTTAAAAAAGGTGAAGTTTCTCGTGCGGTAATCGTAAGAACCAAGAAAGAAGTTAGAAGAAAAGATGGTTCTTATATAAGATTTGATGAAAATGCAGCAGTATTAATTAATGCGCAAAACGAACCAAGGGGTACCCGTATTTTCGGACCGGTTGCAAGAGAGTTAAGAGAAAAACAATTTATGAAAATAGTTTCTTTAGCACCTGAAGTTTTATAAAGTTTTGGAAGATCAATGAAAATTAAGAAAAACGACAATGTAATGGTTATTTCCGGTAATAGTAAAGGCAAAACCGGGAAGGTATTGAAAGTATTCCCTAAAGATCAAAGAGTTATAGTTGAAGGAATTAATTTAAGAAAGAGACATACTAAACCAAGCCAGAGCAATCCGCAAGGCGGAATTCTGGAAAAAGAATCTCCTATTAATGTTTCAAATGTTATGATTGTTGATCCTAATAATAACCAACCTTCAAGGCTTGGTTCTCAAATTATTTTGGATGAAAAAACCGGTAAAAAGAAACATGTCCGCGTTAGCAGAACAAGCGGCGAGATGATTTAATAACTAAAATATTACTCAAGGTTTAATTGAATAATGGCAGAAAAGAAGACCAAAAAAGAAAATACAGAAAAGCAGGCGCAGGCAAAAAGCACTAAAAAGGAAACTAAAACAATTGCTGTTCCTGAAAAAGAAGTCAGAATTAAAGTTCGGCTTGCAGATATATATAAAAAAGAAATTATTTCCGGGCTGAAAGAAAAGTTTGCTTACCATAGCATAATGCAGGTTCCGAAACTTCATAAAGTTGTAGTTAATATGGGCATTGGTGCTGCGGTGGCCGATCAGAAGATTTTGGAAGAAGCGGTTAAAGAATTAGAAACTATAACCGGACAAAAAGCAAGCATTAGGAAGGCAAAAAAAGCTATTTCTAACTTCAAATTGAGAGAGGGCGTTAATATTGGCGCAATGGTTACACTAAGACGCGAAAAAATGTTTGAATTTATCGACCGTCTTATTAATGTAGCTTTACCGAGAGTTAGAGATTTTAGAGGTTTATCAGACAAATCTTTTGACGGAAGAGGCAATTACACTCTTGGTATAAAAGAACAAATTATCTTCCCTGAAATGAATGTAGATAAAATTACAAGGGTTCTTGGTATGGATATTACATTTGTTACAACAGCAAAAACCGATAACGAAGCTTATGAATTGCTGTTGGCATTTGGTTTCCCATTTAGAAAAAAAGAGATTAAAACAGCTTAATAGGAGATTTAATGGCTCGTAAAAGTTTATTAGCAAGAGAAGAAAAAAGAAGGAAGCTTGTTGAAAAATATGATAAGCTTAGAAAAGAATTGAAGGAAAAAGGTGATTATGCCGGTCTTCAAAAGCTGCCAAGAAATGCTTCTCCGGTAAGATTACATAATCGATGCATGTTTACCGGCAGAGCCAGAGCATATTATCGTAAATTTGGTATTTCGCGTCTTGTTCTTAGAGAAATGGCTTCAAAAGGCGAAATTCCTGGATTAAAAAAGTCAAGCTGGTAGAAGGAGTAATAAATATATGTCCGTAACTGATCCGATTGCAGATTTTTTAACTAGAATTAGAAATGCATCCGATGCTAAAAAAATTTTAGTGGATATTCCTTCGTCTAAAATGAAAAAAAATTTAGCTGAAATTTTAAAGAAACAAAAATTTATTGTGGACTATTCGGTTGTTGAAGATAATAAACAGAATATTTTAAGAGTTCAGTTGAAGTATACCAATGGTACACCGGCAATTGGTGGTTTGAAAAGAATTAGTACTCCCGGTCTAAGAGTTTATAAAAGTTCTAAAGAATTGCCGAGAGTTTTGAATGGATTAGGAATAGCGGTTATATCTACGCAGAAAGGCTTGCTGACGGATAATGATGCCAGACGGGAAGCTTTAGGCGGTGAAATAGTTTGTTATATCTGGTAAATTATTGAATGGAGTTTTAAAGTGTCACGAATAGGTAAAAAACCAATTACAATACCTAAAGACGTTACAGTTTCCCAGAACGGTCGGAATATCAAAATAAAAGGACCAAAGGGAGAACTGCAAAACGAGGTTCATCCGAATATCAGTGTTCAGATAAAGGGTGATGAAATTATCGTAAGCAGGCCGAATGATCTGAAAGAGAATAAAGCGCTTCATGGTTTAACACGCGCTCTTTTACAGAATAATATTGATGGTGTAGTAAAGGCTTATCAAAAAACTTTAGACATTATCGGTGTTGGATACAGGGCTGAATTAAAAGGTAAAAACCTTCTTTTAAATATAGGTTATTCACATCCGGTATTTTTCATTCCTCCAGATGGAATTGCTTTGCAAACCCCGGTTCAAACGCAAATAGTTATATCGGGGATTGATAAACAGCTTGTTGGTCTTGTAGCAGCAAAAATCAGATCAATCAGACAGCCCGAACCGTATAAAGGAAAAGGTATTAAATATTCTGATGAACATATTATTAGAAAAGCCGGTAAAACAGCAGGCAAATAATTTTTGGGAGTAATATTAGAAGATGATAAAAAGAAACGAAAATTCAAGATTAAGATCTAAAGTAAAAATAAGAAAAAAAATGTCGGGTACTACAGAAAAACCGCGTTTTACTGTTTACCGTAGTTTAAATAATATTTATGTCCAAATAATAGATGATACTTCCGGAAAAACAATCGTTTCTGCTTCTTCTCTTTCAAAAGATGTAAAAGAAGAATTAAAGAATGCAAAAGGGAAAATTGCTAAAAGTAAAGTAATTGGAAATGTGGTTGCAAAGAAAGCGCTGGAACAAAAAATTTCCACTGTAGTATTTGATAGAAACGGCTACAGATATCATGGACGTATACAAGCGGTTGCCGATGGTGCACGCGAAGGGGGATTGAAGTTTTAATCATGGTAATGGTTGAAATTGCCGGATCGTCTAATGGCAGGACTACGCCCTTTGGAGGCGTCTGTAGAGGTTCGAGTCCTCTTCCGGCAGCTTAACTTTGCCGGTGGGCAGATTTATTCTGCCGGTGCTATTTTGAAAAGTTTTATTAAATAAGAAGTTCTAATCATTTAAAGAGTGGTACTTGGAGTCTCAATTGAAAAATGTAAAGTCTAGTGAAATTGATGGACTAAAAGAAAAAGTTGTTCACATTAACCGGGTTGCTAAAGTTGTAAAAGGCGGTCGCCGTTTCAGTTTTAATGCAATTATTGTTGTTGGCAATGGAAAGGGAGTTGTTGGTGTAGGGCTTGGTAAAGCAAATGAAGTCACCGATGCAATTTCTAAAGGAATTGATGATGCAAAGAAAAATTTAGTAAGTGTTTCTGTTATTAAAGGAACAGTCGCACATGAGATTATTGGCAAGTTTGGCGCTGGCAGAGTACTACTTAAACCTGCTTCTCCCGGTACAGGCTTAATTGCAGGCGGCGGTGTTCGTGCAGTTCTTGAAGCCGCCGGAGTTGAGGATATTCTTACCAAATCATTGGGATCAAGTAACCCTCATAACCAGGTAAAGGCTACGTTGAACGGGTTGTTGAATATTACCGACGCCAGAAAGATGGCAAGGAAAAGAGGAATGACCATTACTGAACTTTTTAGCGCTTAATTGAGGAGATTATGGGAAAAATTAAAGTTATTCAAACAAAAAGTATTATTGATAGACCCAAAGACCAGAAACGTACAGTTGAAGCATTGGGGCTGGGCAGACCTAATTGGGAAATTATTCATAACGATACTCCGCAAATTAGAGGTATGATTAATAAAGTTGCTCATTTAGTTAAAGTTGAAGAATTCAAGAAGTAACAAGGTTTTATAATGGATAGACTAAGTAATTTAAAGTATGCAGTGGGTTCAAGAAAGAATCCGAAAAGAATCGGCAGAGGTGAAGGTTCCGGACATGGTGGAACGGCTACTAAAGGTATGAACGGACAATTGTCCCGTTCTGGCGCCAGGAAGAAAAGATGGTTTGAAGGCGGCCAGATGCCTCTGCAGAGAAGAATTCCTAAATTCGGTTTCACGAATATTTTTAAAGTTTATTATCAAATTGTAAATGTAGATCTGATTGAAAAGTTAGCTGTTTCAAAAAAACTGACGGAAACGATAATAAACCTTGAAACTCTAAAAAAACATGGTTTAATATCATCTACTAAAACGCCGGTTAAATTGTTGGGTAACGGAGAGCTGAAAACTAAATTAAAAATTCAGGTAAACGCGTTCAGCCAGACAGCCAAAGACAAAGTTGAAGCTGCGGGCGGAACGATAGAAAAGATTTAATACAGAATAAATGGCAAAAATTACAGAAACATTCCGTAACATTTTTAAAATTCACGAACTGCGTCAGAGAATACTTTATACTTTGGCGTTGCTCGTTATTGTGAGGCTTGGCGCTCACGTAACACTGCCAGGTATTGATTCTGCTTTGTTATCGGAGAGTACCAGAAATCAAACATCAGATAACCTATTCGGATTATATGATTTGTTTGTCGGAGGTGCATTTCACAATGCGGCTATTTTTGCACTTGGTATAATGCCTTACATTTCTTCATCAATTATTATTCAGCTGCTTGGTGCTGTTATTCCTTATTTCCAGAAACTTCAGCAGGAAGGTGAAGACGGCAGAAAAAAAATTACACAGCTTACACGATATGGTACTGTTCTGATAGCTGCGCTTCAAGCATGGGGTGTTACTATTAAATTGATTAGTACTAACGTACAAGGTATACCTGTTGTTCCGCTTGGCGTTCAAGGTTTTTCCTGGACGATTTCTACAGTTTTAATACTTGCTTCAGGTACAATTTTTATGATGTGGCTTGGGGAGCAAATTACAGATAAAGGGATTGGAAACGGTATCTCTTTAATAATTTTTATCGGTATAATCGATAGGTTTCCGTTTGCGCTTCTTGATGAATACCAACTTATAAATCAGGGTACAAGAAGCATTATCATAGAGATTGTAATAATAGCATTAATGGTTCTAATTATTTCCGGTGTTGTTCTGGTTACACAGGGAACAAGAAGAATCCCGGTTCAATATGCAAAAAGAGTTGTTGGCAGGAAGGTTTACGGTGGCGTTACACAATATATTCCTCTACGCGTAAATACAGCAGGAGTAATGCCCATTATCTTCGCACAGTCAATTATGTTCATACCGAGTACGGTATTATCTTTTTTCCCGAACAATGAGTTTTTGCAGAACATATCACGTTATTTTGCATATAATTCACCCGTATACTCTGTCCTTTATGCGGTAATGATTATCTTCTTTACTTATTTTTATACGGCAATTGCGTTTAATCCTAAAGACGTTGCCGATACAATGAAGAAACAAGGCGGTTTTATTCCCGGTATCAGACCTGGAAAGCAAACGTCCGAATTTATTGATAACATCCTAACAAAGATTACTTTACCCGGTTCATTTTTTCTTGCAATTATTGCAATTTTACCGGCATTTGTGTCTAATTGGGGTGTTTCAAGCAGATTTGCACAATTCTTTGGTGGTACAAGTTTATTGATTGTTGTTGGTGTGGCACTGGATACTTTACAGCAGATTGAATCTCATTTACTTATGAGACATTATGACGGCTTTATGAAAACCGGTAAACTTAAAGCGAGAAGATAAGCAAATAAGCCGGCGGTGTGATTCTACCGGCAGGTTTTATAGGCTCGTGATTTATATAAAGACAAAAAAAGAAATAGATTATATTAGAGAAAGCTGTAAGATTACTGCTGAAGCACTTCAGCTTTTGAAAAGATATGTTAAGGTTGGAATAACAACAAAGGAACTGGATCATATCGCCGAAGAGTATATTAAAAGCAACAATGCAGTAGCCGCATTTAAAGGCTATTCCCAAGGCGGTCCATCTATAGATTATCCGGCTGCAATTTGTGCATCTGTTGATGATGAAGTTGTACATGGAATACCGGGAAACAGAGTTCTTAAAAATGGTGAAATAATTTCATTGGATGTTGGTGTTAAAAAAAACGGTTATTTCGGAGATGCGGCTTTAAGTGTAGCAGTTGGGGAAATCTCTAAGGAGAAACAAAGGTTAATGGATGTAACCGAAAAGTCTTTGTATATCGGCATTGAACAGGCGGTAGTTGATAACAAAGTACATGATATATCTTATGCTGTTCAGGAATATGTTGAAGCAAACGGATTTTCAATTGTCAGGGATTTATGCGGCCATGGAGTAGGAAAATATTTGCATGAAGAACCTTCCATACCTAATTTTGGTAAAAAAGGTTCAGGCCCTAAATTAAAAAATGGAATGACTATAGCAATAGAGCCGATGGTTAACATGGGCAAATATAATGTTAAAACTAATTACGATGGTTGGACTGTATTAACTATAGACGGCTTACCGTCTGCTCATTTTGAGCACACTATTTTGGTTTCAAATGGTAAACCGGAAATTTTGACAGTTTGTTAATGGCTAAACAAGGACCAATAAAAGTAGACGGAATTGTAACAGAAACATTGCCGAATGCCCATTTTAAAGTGAAACTGGACAACGGTCACGAAATTCTTGCTCATATTTCGGGTAAAATGAGAATGCATTTTATTAAGATTTTAGTAGGAGATAAAGTTTCAATTGAATTATCTCCTTATGATTTAACAAAAGGTAGAATTACCTACAGGTATAAATAGCGGAGCTGAAAATGAAAGTTAGAGCGTCTGTAAAAAAGATTTGTGACAATTGTAAAATTATAAAACGTAAAGGCGTTGTAAGAGTTATTTGTAAAAATCCTAAACATAAACAACGTCAAGGTTAACAAATATTTTAAGGAGAAAATAATTGGCTCGTATAGCTGGTGTTGATTTACCAAAAAATAAAAAAGTGCTTTTCGGTCTTCAATATATTTTCGGAATTGGTCCTTCAATTTCATTAGAAATATTAACTAAGGCAAAAGTGAGTCCCGATAAAAAAGTTTCCGAACTTACTGATGAAGAAGTTGCCGAAATTAGAGCGATATTAACGGCAGATTATAAAGTTGAGGGTGCTCTACGTTCCGAAATTCAGCAGAATATAAAAAGACTTATGGATATTGGTTCTTATAGAGGTATAAGACATAGAAAAAGTTTGCCTTCAAGAGGACAAAGAACCCGTACGAATTCAAGAACCCGTAAAGGGAAGAGAAAAACTGTCGCTGGTAAGAAAAAGACACCGACTAAGAAATAATTATTAGATAACCCGGAGGTTTAATAACTTGGCTAAAGTTGTAAAAAAAGCAAAAAAAAGAACACATGTTGATTCAAATGGAGTTGCACATATTAAAGCGACATTCAACAATGTTATTGTTACAATAACAGATATTTACGGCAATGTAATTGCATGGTCTTCTGCTGGGAAAAACGGTTTTAAAGGTTCCCGTAAAAATACACCATATGCAGCGCAGACTTCTGCCGAAGCAGCGGCAAAAGAAGCATTCGATTTAGGTTTGAGAAGAGTTGATGTTTTTGTTAAGGGGCCCGGTTCGGGTCGGGAAGCGGCTATCAGAGCCTTAAATACTGCTGGATTGGATGTCAGTTCTATTAAAGATGTTACACCAATTCCACATAACGGCTGCAGACCACCAAAGAAAAGAAGAGTTTAATTTTTATCGGAGAGTTATTAAATGGCAAGATATACAGACTCAGTTTGCAAATTATGCAGAAGAGAAAAACAGAAATTATTTTTAAAGGGTCAGAAGTGTTTTACCGAAAAATGTCCTATTGAAATAAGAAACTACCCTCCGGGACAACACGGAAATTCGAGAAGAGCCAAAGTTTCTGAATACGGAATTCAGCTTCGTGAAAAACAGAAAATTAAAAGAATTTACGGACTGCTCGAAATCCAATTTAGAAATTACTTTGAAAAAGCTAATAAGCAAAAAGGCATTACGGGTGATAACCTTGTTAAAGTTTTGGAAAGAAGATTAGACAATGTAGTTTATAGATTAGGTTTTGCTTCATCAAGAAAACAAGCAAGACAGTTGATAAAACACAGACATATCGCCGTCAACGAACATTTGGTTGATGTTCCTTCTTTTTCACTTGTAGCGGGTGATATAATTAAAATTAACGATAAGAGTAAAAAGCTGGATCTTATTCACAGTTCCCTTAAAAAAGTTAAAGACAGTACTTATTCCTGGTTATCGATAGACAAAGCCTCGTTATCAGGAACGTTTATTCAAGTTCCGGAAAGAGGCGACGTTCCTCTAAATGCTAACGAACAATTAGTTGTTGAGCTTTATTCCAAATAAAATCAAAATTTTTTTTGACTAATTCTTAGAGGATTAATAATGAGTGTATCAAACTTAAAGATGCCTGAGACAGTCGTTCTAGATGAAACAAGTTATACGAATACATTTGGCAGGTTTTTTCTTCAGCCTTTGGAGCGGGGCTACGGGGTTACGCTGGGAAATTCCTTAAGAAGAGTGCTGCTGTCTTCATTAACAGGCGCGGCAATTACTTCCGTTAAATTTTCCGGTGTACTGCATGAATTTACTACCATTGAAGGTGTAGTGGAAGACGTTTCGGAAATTATTCTAAATTTAAAACAAGTTAGGTTAAAATTGCTAAATAAAAAACCTAATAAGATAGATATCTCTTTTATCGGAGAAGGTGAATTTACTGCAGCCGACCTTCAAAAGCACAGCAACGATGTTGAAATTCTTAATCCGGAACTTCATATTTCTACTCATAATAAGAGCGCTAAATTCGATATTGAATTAAGACTCGGCAGAGGCAAAGGTTATGTGCCGGCTTCGGAAAATGTTACTCCAGATCAGACTATTGGGGTAATTCCGATTGATTCTATATTTACTCCTATTAAAAATGTTAAATATGATGTTGAAAATGTGCGTATTGGCGATAAAAACGATTATGAGAAATTAACAATGGAAATAGCCACCGACGGTTCCATAACACCTGACGATGCTTTAACCCAGGCAGCAAAAATTCTTAAAGATCATATTCAACTTTTCATTAACTTTGATCTTGAACAGGAAGAAGAACAAGCTGTTAGCCAAAAAGACAGCGAAAAAGAAAGAGTTAGAAAAATTCTTTTAACGGGCGTAGACGACCTTGAATTAAGTGTAAGATCTCATAACTGCTTGAAAGCAGCAAATATTAAAAATCTTGCAGAACTTGTAAGGAAAGATGAATCCGAAATGTTAAAGTTCAGGAACTTTGGAAGGAAATCGCTTGCTGAGCTAATGGAGATTGTAGAAAATTTAGGTCTTGAGTTTGGAATGGATGTTGATAAGTATTTAAAAGAAGAAACTGAAACTAACTAATTTTTGAAAAAGGTTTATTCATGCGACATAGAGTAAAAGGAAGAAAATTTAACAGAACTGCAAGTCACCGGGCGGCGTTATTAAGATCACTTGCTACCTCGTTATTAAAATATAAAAGAATTAAAACTACAGTGGCAAAAGCAAAAGAAGCAAAATCTTTTGTTGAAGCTATTATTACCAAAGCCCGTAAAAATGATCTGGCCGCAAGAAGACACGTTTTGAGCATAATTCAAGATAAAGATGTCGTTAAGGAACTATTTGGCGAAATTATAGGAAAAATCGGAGAACGCCCAGGTGGATATACGAGAGTAATTAAACTTGGCAACAGGCGTGGTGATGCAGCAGAAGTTGCTATACTTGAATTAGTAGATTATAACGATGTTATTAATGCTAAAGCTGAAGAACATAAAGAGAAGAAGGAAGCAAAGGCTCGCTCTAAGAAAGATAAAGAAGAAACTCAGAATGTTGAAGAAGCAAAGGTTGTAGAAGAAAAACCTGCTAATGAATCTAAATAAAAATTAAAATAATATTTATTAATTATAAGAGTAATCCAAAGTAACGGGATTACTTTTTTTTTGTATGCTTGAACAAAGTGAATTTATTAAATCTGTTTACGATCTGAAGGAACTTCCGACAAGAAAACTTCCAGAGATTATACTTTGCGGAAGGTCCAATGTAGGCAAATCATCTTTTATAAATTCATTTTTAGGAAAACATGGCCTGGCGAAAATAAGTTCAACGCCGGGGAAAACCAGGTCGATAAATTATTATCTTATAGATGATAAATTTTATGTAGTAGATCTTCCAGGTTATGGGTATGCAAAAACCAGCCAAAAAGAGAGATTGTTCTGGGGTAAATTACTTAGCAGCTTTATTTCTAAGTCTGAAAATATTGTTCTTGCAATTCATCTTATAGATTGCCGACATAAACCGACGGAATTGGATATACAATTAAACATGCTTCTGCAACAGTCAACTATTCCGTTTCTTATTATTTTGAACAAATCCGACAAGCTTAAACAGTCTGAATTCAAACCTTCTAAAGAAAATACGCTTAATAGTATAGGCGGACTTAATTCCCCAGAAGACATAATATTTTATTCATCGGTTAAGGGGAGAGGGAAAAAAGAAGTTCAAAAGAAATTATGGGAACTATTTTATAGTAAATAAGGGCTGGATTGTTTGCTATTATACAATTGTAAAACTATATTAACAATTATTTTTTAAATTTCTGTTAACAATTCTATTAAACATGGACCGCAGGCAGAAAAAGAGAATTTTAATCTTTCTATTCGTCCCACTTTTAGCTTCAGTACTTTTTATTACAGATGAATTAATAATTAGGATAATTACTATCGGCTTGATGATAGTATATGTAGCGTTCATAATTTTTCTACGGGATTCAATTAAGTTTGAAGGGCCCTATGTTTCGAAAGTTTTTAAGGATGAGGAACCGGAGCCTGCTACAGATGAACCTTATGAAGAGTTTGATGAATCTTTTGAAATAATTTCAAAGAATAAAAACCTAGAAATTATAACCGCCGAGAATTACACTCCGGAAAATAAGGCTTCAAAAACAACATTAAAACCGCCTGATTTGAAGGAAAGGTTTGAGGAAATTGCCAATGAGGCTTTTCCAAAAGAACTTGGCAACGACGGTCAATTTACTTTTGTGCTGGAAAAAATTCTTGCAGTAATTAAGGAAGCCTATACTGCCCATACAGCCATCTTTTTCTGGTACAACAGAAAAAAAGAAAAATTATCAATAGAAAAATATTTAAGCAATTCAGTCGATGTGGTTAAACGAAAGTTTGATATTGAAGATGATATTTTAAGTAAAATAGTTCAAAAAGGGGAACCTGAATTACTCAGCGATATTTCATCGGCTGCTGAGGCTGATGTAATCAGATATTATAGCGTACCGCAGAGTATCAGGAGTTTTGTAGGTGTGCCTTTGTTTTATGACGATTCGCTTATTGCTATAATTGCAGTTGATTCTAAACTGGGAGATGCTTTTGGAATTGAAACAATTTATTCTTTGGGAAGATTTGTCCGTGTAATTACAATGGTTATTGCAATATTTGAAGAGAAACATTCCGATACGGTTTCCCAGCAAAGATTGAAGGGCATATTAAGCTTTTTAGGGCCGGATAAAAAGTTGGAAAGTGATGATGACTTGTTAACCTCAATCCAAAACTGCGCAGACCTTCTTCTTCATTGGGATGCATTTACATTTGTTTATTTCCATCCGATAGAAAAGAAATTTAAAACAAAGAAAGTCATCAATAATACTTCGCTTAAGTATGTGGGAGAAAACCTTGAAATCGAATTATCAGGAACGCTTGTGGGCAAATCAATTGCTATGGGAATGCCGGTTAAAATTGACGATACTTCTGCTAATGAATATAAAAGATTTTCTAAAGTTGAAAGCGTCAGTTTTGACGGTTCATTCACTGCTATTCCTATTGTATATTCTAACCAAAATTATGGTGTGCTTTGTTTTGAAAGCCTGAAGAAAAATGCTTATTCAAATGCCGATGTTCAGTTTTTGAAGAGTGTAGCGAACATCTTTTCATTTGTTATATATTCTTTCTCAACACAACTGTTGCTTAAAAGCTATCTTGCGGTTGATATCGAAACCAAGACATTGAATGCCGAATCATTTAATGAGAGGCTGGCATCTGATCTATATAAAGCTTTCCAGTTAAAAGTTTCGGGCGCTTTGGCTTTGATCAGGATTGATGATTTTCTTGAACAGGAATCTTTGTTTGATGGAAATCCTTTCCCGAAGGTGCTAAGTTCTGTTGCGGAAACAATTGCTGAAGAAATGACTCCCATGAATATTTTTGGTAGGATTTCTGAGCGAGTCTTCGGTGTTTACTTCTTTAATGCAAATACAAAAGACGTATTTCTCTGGGCTGAAAAATTGAGAGTCAAAATAGCAAGAAAGCCGATTGAAGTTGTATCAAAACAAACTACATATACCGTATCAATAGGAGTGGCATCTGCAAACAACAAAACCAATCCTGAAGAAGTAATCTATAATGCCGATCTTGCACTTCAAAAAGCTCTGGAACGGGGCGGAAATACCGTAAGAAATATTAATTAATCCTTTCATCTTTTTATTGATTATTTAAGAAAAAGTTCAACTAATTTGGAACTTTTAGTGCCTTAGTACGTCAAATAAATAATTAAAGTTTTTATCGCTGAATTGAAATAAATAGTAATAACTATTGTTTTTATAATATAATTGTTCCAAATTTATGGCGAATTTCAACAATTAATATTTAATCATTCATATTACGCAAAAGATATTTAAAATAGCTCCGACATTTAGAGGCTGTGTGAAAATTATAAGTCAATATGATCAAATTAATATGAAGTAATAAAAAAAATTAATAATTTTGGTAAAATAATTTACACAACAAAAGCCAGGGAATACAGTTGAAATATATAGAACCGGCAGATAGACATCAATACCAGCTTATGAACAGTTTGGATGATTTGGTAAGCCAAGATCATCCGGTAAGGATTATAGATAAAATAATAGAGTCGATAATTTCGGGTAATAAGGAGAGATTTGAGAAAGAAAGAGAAACGGAAGCCGGCCGGCCCAAATACCATGAATCGATGCTACTAAAGCTATATCTTTATGGATATTTTAACGGGATAAGCAGTTCGAGGAAACTGGAAGTAGAGACTCATAGGAACAAAGAAGTTATCTGGTTATTGGGAGGATTGACACCGGATCATTGGACAATATCAAACTATAGGAAAGAAAACGCAGAGGAGATAAAATTTATAACAAAGAAGTTCAGGGAATTTCTTAAAGATGATGGCTATATAAAGCTAAAGACAGTGGCAATAGATGGAAGTAAAGTAAAAGCATATACAAGCCGAGATATGCTAACAGTAGAGAAGATAGAAGTAAAGTTAAAAGGAATAGATAAAAAGATAGAAGAATATTTGAATTCAATAGTCGGCAATGACAGACGGGACGAACTGGTAGATGAGATAGACAGTGGAGATGATAGTGCATCTAACAGGAAGTATTTAGATAAAATTATAGAGTTACAGAACCAGGTAGAACAATTACAGAGACAGAAAGATATAATGGAGAGAGAAGGAAGGGAATATATCAGTTCGTCAGACGCGGAAGCAAGACTAATGAAAAGCAGAGACGGAAAGATACCGGCATATAATATACAGATAGCGGTGGATGCAGATAATAAGATGATAGCAGACAGCGAGGTAGTAACAGAAGAAACGGATCTTAGTCAGTTGCCAAAAATGATAGAATCAATAAAGGAAGAATTAGGAGAAGTACCGGAAGAAGTATTAGCCGATAGAGGCTATAACAACCCTGATTTAATAGAAGCAGTGGAAAAGAAAGAAGAAGGGATCAAGATATATACGTCTCAGGAAAAGACAAGCCGAGATAAAGAAGAAATCAAATTTGAGTATGATTCAGAGAAAGATGAATATATATGTTCGGAAGGAAAAAGGTTAGTACTATTTAGCAGGAATAAAAAGAAAAGGAACTCGTTAGCAAACATATATCGTGGTATTGAATGTGCAGGATGTGCAATGATGAGTCAATGTACAAAATCAAAAAATGGACGAACGGTTCAACGATATTTAAATCAGTTGTGGCGAGATGAATATAAGTCAAAGATGCTGAGTAAATTAGGTAAGAAAAGGACATCCATAAGGAAGACAATAGTAGAGCATCCATTCGGAACGATAAAGTATCTGATGGGAAAAATACCATTATTGCTGAGAGGTCTTAAGAAGGTTACAACAGAAATCAATATCTATACAACGGTGTACAATCTTAAGCGATTAGTCAATATAGAGGCATTTGATAGCTTAATGATGAAAATAGAGAATTATAAGTGGAAAACAGCATAAAATGCTGTCCCATTTGCCCGAACAATAGAGCCATGAATAAGTGGATAAATTGAATTTATGGATGATAATTTTTTTATATAAGACAATGGAAAAATTATTTCACTTGTAAAGGAATTTTAACACAGCCTCTTTAACTCGGGGACTGCTAATTACAAAACATATCTGGCTTTAGCCAAAATTGCTTGTGGCTCTAGCCAATAATATTTAGGTTATCTTTATTTCCCGAGTTAAAACTCGAGGGTATTTAATGAAATTTGAATAACTGCGTAACATGAGTTAATAATT
>PLNZ01000122.1 GCA_003142915.1 Ignavibacteriales bacterium
CAACTTTTATAAAATTATATATCGAAAGAATCGTTTCTGATAAGCAGAAGAATTGCCGATTGAGGGACAATAAGATATTTTTCTTTTTCAAACTCAATTTCGTAAGCTTCTTTACGCAGGAATATAGCCAAATCACCTTCCTTAGCCTGAAGAGGGATATATCTGACGGGTTCTTTAGATTCCTTCCACGGTTCTTCATCCGACTGGGAAGCAGTAGGATAACCGGGGCCGACTTTAATAATATAACCGCTTTGAACTTTTTCCTTCTCAGATACTCCCGGCGGAAGATATAACCCGCTGGCAGTTTTGGACGTGTCCTCTTCCGGGCGAACCAAGACTCTATCCCCCACAACAATAAACTTCTGCAAATTTTTCAAATTAAATTCGGTCATAAAGGGTTTACAATTATATAATAAATCCAATCATGTATAAGTTAATAAAAATATACCGCTATAAATATAGAAAAGTAATTTTATTATATGAAGTCTATCTTTTTGTTAAAATCATTGCTNNATTGCTTCATCCAAATTTCGATTTGCCTGAGAATATATTTAAATTTAAATAATGAAAAAAGTTTTATTCATAACATATTACTGGCCTCCTTCGGTAAAGGCATCTCTTCATTGGCCTCTTAAAATGATAAAATTTCTGCCAGAATCCGGGTGGCAGCCATCTGTGCTTACTGTTGAAGAAGACACTTTTTCAAGCAAAGATGACAGCCTGCTAAATGATATAGATAAAAACCTTGAAGTAATAAAAGCAGATTCTTTTGAACCATTTAATATATATAAAAAATTTACAGGCAGGCAAAAAGATGAGCAGCTTATTGCGTCCGAAACAATTTCAACCATAAATAAAAGCTTAACACACCGTATATCAATTTGGATAAGGATGAATTTGTTTATCCCGGATGCAAGAGCCGGGTGGTATTATCCTGCGGTTAAAAAAGGTTCTGCATACTTAGACAAAGGAAATGTCGATGCTATAATATCTATAGGTCCCCCGCATACTACTCATTTAGTAGGGATGAAACTAAGTAAAAAATTCAGCATACCGCACATCCCGGTATTTATCGATCCCTGGGTGGACATTGTTTACTATAAGAATTTTAAAAGAAGTAAACCAACTGTAGCGCTTGATAATTATCTTGAAAAAAGAGTACTGCAAACTTCAAAATCGGCTGTATTTGTTACCAAAACAATGCGCAATGACTATATTAAAAAATATCCTTTCTTAAATAATAAATCCCATGTTTTATATTGGGGATATGACGAAGAAGATTTTAAGGATATTAGATCCGAAATACCGGGTAATGAAGAGACAATATTACATGCCGGCAATATTTTTGATTTTCAAAATACACCTGAGTTTTGGAAACAAGTAAAATCAGAAATTAATAACGGGCGCAAATTAAAAATTAAATTTATCGGGACTGTCAGCCCGGGTATAAAACAAACGATTGAGAATACGGGTTTAAATTCATATACAGAGTATTTGGGATTTTTACCCTATAATGAAATGCTGAAAGAATTAAGTAAAGCTTCTTACCTTTTAGTATGTGCAACGGAACCGAGGCATGTCCCGGGGAAACTGTTCGAGTACCTTCGTACAGGTAAGCCAATAATTGCCTTCGGAAACGATAATGAAGAAGTGAAGCACATTCTTGAAGAAACAAATTCCGGGATGATGTTCCGGTATAGTCAGAATGCAAAAGAATTTTTTGAGAAGGCGAAATGTATAAAAACAAATCAATTAAAAGTAAAAACTTATGAGAGGAGAATTATTTCACAAAGGTTAGCCGAAATAATGGAAATAATTTAAAATCTTTAATTAAAACAAGCGTGATGTGCAGATGAGTTCCCGTCCCAAGTACCCTCCGGACCGGCAATGTTAAAGCAGTTAAATTTGACTTTAAGATCATATTAATATGATTTTAAAGAAGTCAAAAAATAAAGGGAATAGAGCAGTGTGGGACAGTAAAATACAAAAATATGCTCTGAATTTTAATCCAACATATAAAGATTTAGTATTGTAAAAGGATTATGCTTTACCCTTATTAATGATACGTTTTATATAGTTCTATTTTTTTATAATTAAAGGAGAAGTATTTATGAAAAAATTGATTTATTCCTTTCTCTATATTACCATCATTTTTAGCGGTTGTTCAAAAAGTACTATAAACTCGCCCGATAATGGTTCTAAATCTTTAGGTAAAGTTTCAATTAATATCGATAAAACTGCAGCGCCGGCGAATGTTGCAACCGTAACCGCTACTTTAACTATGGCAAATTCAGATACGCTAACAGGCTCTATGAATTTATCTTCAGATACTACAGCCGGTATATCATTTCAAAACGTTACAGTGGGAACATGGAATCTTTCTGTGATTGCGAAATCTTCTGCCGGCACAATTCTTTACGTTGGACAAACAAGCGTGGTAGTCAATGAGGGTGCAACAACAAATGTATCCTTATCTTTGAATCCTGTCCAAAGCGGTACAGGAAATATAAGCATAGCAGTTAACTGGGGCACTACTGTTTTAGGAAATGCTATTTATTTAGATGGCGTAACCGGTTTTGTTCAAATTCCACAATCTCAATCTTTATTATCAATTGATACTGCTATTACTATTGAAGCGTGGGTAAAACCAGTTAACCAATATTATAATCCGGTATTTAGTTTGGGTCAGGATTATGGACTCGAATTTGCTGAAGGAGTTTATCCAGGTCTGTTTCTAATGGGAGTTAATGCTCCTTCCGCAGATTTATACTGGGGTCGTGTAATGATTCCACATTCGGTTTTTCCAAATGTTTGGTCTCATGTTGCTTTTTCATATTCTCCGTCCAGCGGCATAAATGTTTATATAAATGAAATTTTAGTTTACAAAACACCGGCAACAGGATTCATTACATATACGACATCTTTGTTACCTAGAATAGGCTGTAGAATTGACCCCTCTGAAACAATATTCTTTAATGGCGGCATTGATGACGTAAGATTATGGGATGTTGTTAGATCTCAGACCAATATAAGTCAAAATATGTCCAAAGAATTAACCGGTTCGGAAAGTGGTTTGGTAGCATATTGGAAATTTGACGAACAGGCTGGTAGTACTATCATTCATGATGCAACTTCAAATCATAATGACGGACAGATATATGGTAATGCTTATCTTGCCCCTAATACCGGGAACTAATAAGCAGTTTGTGGAAAAAAATATAGTTTATAGGATTATACCAAAATCCCTTTATAAAATAAACCTAATTATAAAATAACTTTAAGACTTCATGCTTTAACAGTTACATCAATTATGATTTATATGAAATCAAATTATTTAATTTATTGGTGTATTTTTTACTATTTAAAACCTAAAAAATAAAATTCCAGGGAAATAGAAACATTAGTTTCTGGTCACTTATTCACTTGTGCATATGGGTTTTCGGGAAGTTCAATTATATTATATGAATTTTTACGAAGTGCGGCAATTGTTTCCTTTGACGGAGGTTCGATAAAAATTATTGCAATGAAATTTGTGGGCTGTGATAATTTCAATTTGGACAGCATGTTGAACATATTAATTCTAAATTTAATCTTCTTGTAGTTTGGAGCATCTGGCCCGATTCGTTCTTCATAATTACTGATTATGTGGTTTGCAATATTGAATCCTTTGTAAGCTACGTAATGCAAATTTAACCCGAGAGCCACTTTTTCTATTTCTCTCCTGGAAATTTTGTATACATAATTTCCTGCTTCCTCATAGGTATGCTTCTTTATTTCTCCAAGAAATTTTCTAAAGAGAGCAATACGGCTCAACTTTTCCACAAGCCACCGGAAAAGGATCTGCCTGCTTGTATCGAAAATATACATATCACACGGTTCATTAATTAAAATAATCCCTTTACGGCATACTCTGATCATTTCGTAGATTGCCTGGTATGGACGGGGGAAATGGTGTAGTGATTCTTTGCATATACAATAATCCCAGATATTTCAGTAGAATAAAACAGAAGTGGTTTAAAAGTAATAAAAGCAATAAATTAGAGTAAAGAATAAGTGGAATAAAAAAGTGCAAAGAAACAGCAAGAATTCATTGATCAAATTTGAATACACAGGGAAGGATATAACAGCATGGGGCGGAATGCGATTGATGAAAGAGGTATTAGACAAAAGCGGAGTAAAGGAAAAGTTTCAGAGTTTAGATTTACCAAAACCGGGCAGTAATATCGGATACAACGCAATAGATCTAATAGAAAGTTTTATGGTGTGTGTATGGTTGGGCGGAGTAAGATTCAGCCATACAGCATTTGTTCGCTTCGATGAAGTATTGAAAGAAATATTCGGATGGAAGCGAGTAGCCAGTATAAGCACATATACAAGATTTTTCAGAAAGTTTAGCAACAAGAGAAATAATGAAGTATATCCGGAACTGAACAGATGGTTCTTTGACCAGATACCGATAAAGAAGTATACGATGGACGTAGACTCAACAGTAGTAACCAGGTATGGCGACCAGGAAGGAGCGAAGGTGGGGTACAATCCGAGGAAGCCTGGACGAAATTCACACCATCCGCTGATAGCATTTGTATCAGAGCTTAGAATGGTAGCCAATGCGTGGTTAAGACCTGGAAATGTTGCATCCGGCAGCAATGTATTTGAGTTCTTAAAAGAAAGCATAGAGATACTCAAGGATAAGCAGATCGGACTACTAAGGGCAGACAGCGGATTTTTCGGGAGGAAATTTTTTGAGTTTTTAGAATCAAGAGCAATCAATTACATTATAGCATGTAAGATGTATCCGACGCTGAAGAATCAAATCAAAGAATTGCGTAATTGGATAGCTGAAGACAAAGGAATTGAGATAGTGGAATTTGATTTCCAAGCAAACAAGTGGCTTGGTAAAAGCAGAAGAATGATAGTGGTTAGACAATCAGTAAAACAAAGGCCCAAAGCAGTTGGAAAGACATTATTCCCTGAACTGGAAGAATTATCGGACTATCGTTATCAATGTTATGCAACAAACCTTGACTTACCTGTAGGTTCAATATGGCAACTATATAGAGGACGAGCCGATGCTGAAAACAGAATTAAAGAATTGAAATATGATTTTGGAATGAATGGTTTCTGTATGGAAGATTTCTGGGCAACGGAAGCTGCATTCAGAATGATTTGCTTTGCATATAATCTTATGAGTTTGTTTAGACAAATAGCAATCAAAGGAGATGTAGAGCATACATTATCAACGATAAGGTTCAAATGCTTTGCAATAGGAAGTTACATAAAGAAAAAAGGAAGAGAAAAGATACTTATGCTATCTGTTAAGCTGCCAAAACGGAGTTGGATGGATGGTTTATTTTCTCAGGTTGCTGATTTAACTCGTCCTTTTCCTATTAAAGTTTAATTCCTACTGCAAAATCTGGGTTTATTTTAATACGCAGCCTGAAGCATACCGAACTTTCTATCAGGTTTGAACAGGCCCATGGATATATGTAGGCTAAAATAAAAGTATTAACTTTTATAAAATAATATGAGTAAGCCCTGCCCGCCGCAAGGTAAGCTTTTGGCTTAAAATATATGTTCAATTTTTCTTAACCCCGACAGGTATTTCGTCCCTGCCGACTATGCCACTGTGGGACTAATCTCATAAGAGGTTATTGAGGAAGCACTAAATACTGTAATGTTGGAAGTAATATAGAAACATATCCGAGTAATATTGAAAATTAAAAACATATCCGGATCCCGATGAGAATCGGAATGAACGAGAGGCTAACTAACTCACCTTACCCAAAATAAATGGATTTATAGCCACGGCTTTTATAACATGAGTTAATTATTGACAGCATTTGAAAAATTAATTTAATGAAGTCTCTAACTCAACTATTAGACTTTTATTATTAAAGGGCTTGCGAATAAATTTCGTTGCACCGGCATTCATGGCATTCTCTTCATCTTTTTTAAAGACATTGGCTGTAACAACAATTATTGGAACGGATTTGTATTCTTCCATTTGTCTTAACTCTTTTATCAATTGGATCCCGTCTTTTGTCCCGACTAATAAAATATCGATTAAGAAGATATCGAATTTATTTGCTTTAAGCGCCGCATAAAAATCGTCTTCATTTTTACACATCACCATATCGTATTTCTTCGCAAAAATTGCGTTATAGATTAGCCGGCTTAAATCATCATCTTCAACAATCATTAATTTCGGTATTCTTTCCATTTGTGTCTCCTATATGTTAAATCATATATCTGGTTTATTTTCTGTTTTTAAAAACGTTACTGTAAATTTACTTCCTTTACCTTTTTCGGATTCAACATCTATAGCGGCTTTATTAAGGTCACAGTATTTTTTAACCAAAGCCAGACCCAAACCATTACCTTCATACCTTCTGGAGTAACCCATATCTTCCTGCATAAACGGCTCAAACATTCTCTTCATAAATTCTTCAGATATACCTATACCTGTATCCGATACAATAACTTTTATATGCTCGTTTATATCTCTTTCAACTGTTACTTCCACTTTCCCTTTTTTAGTGTACTTTAACGCATTATCAATTAAGTTAGCGAATATTTGATTGACGCTGTATATGTCGCAGTAAATACATGGAATTGATACACTGCTTTGCACTATAAACTCAAGTCCCTTTTGATTTGCATACCCCTCAAATTCTATTCTTAGATTATCAAGAATGTTCTTCATAAGCTCAACGTTTTCAAAAGTAGGTGAATAGGTACCCACTTGCATCTCGGATATATTTAAGATTAGATCAACTGTTCTAACTATTCTATTGCCGGCTGTCTCAATGCCTTCAAAATATCTTAGTGTTTCGGCTTCGATTTTATCATACAATAACTCTTTAATCACGTTTGCGCAATTTATAGTTACATTCATCGGCGTCCTGATCTCATGAGACATCTGCGCCAGGAATTCAGATTTTAACTTGTCGGATCTTTCTGCTTGATCCTTGGCTGCTATAAGCTCTTCAGTCATTTTCTTTTTCCCGGTAATATCCTGTTTTTCGGCTAAATAATTTACTATAT
>PLNZ01000380.1:0-6312 GCA_003142915.1 Ignavibacteriales bacterium
GGATATAATAAAGTAGCCCCGAGTTTTAACTCGGGGTTTAGTAAAGCATCCAAAAACATTGGGCTTTAGCCCAAAGAGTAAATAATAAAGATATATTACTATTAAATGGTGAAAATTTTTAAGAATATATTGGAAATTATCGGGAAAATGAGCAATTCTGCCGCAGGGTTCCTTTTAATAATTAATTCCGGGGAAAGCGGGATTTTAGCCTCATACGGCGAGTCTGGAAAAATATTTGTTGATATAAAAAAGTATCTTAATAAACTTCAAAAATCTGGAAATTTTTCTAAGGAAGAATTATATAAAATAACTTCATTTAATAAACCGGCTAAAAAGAATTTGTATAATTCATCGTTTATTAAAGAATTGCAATCCGAAAAGCAGGGAACCTGCTATTATATAATTTTATGTTCGCAGGGAAAAGATAATTTTAATGAAGCGAATTTTGCCCAATTTAATCCTTTAATTGATAGCTTTTGCAATATTATAAAAGAATATGATGGCAGTACGCTAAAATCCGGTCAGGATAACATACAGGGCAATTCCATATATTTAAACGGTAACCGGATTTTGCAGTCTTTTTATGAAGCTTCCGAGGATCTTGTATTTATTCTTGATAAAGATGGTTATATTAAAAGTGTGAATGAATACGGCGCTGCATGTCTTTATTATGACACTGCAGAAATAGAAGGAAAGCATTTAATTGAATTGGTTGCTCAAAAAAACAAACTGGTATTTGCAGAATCATTTCAAAAAATTATTGATGACGACAAACTTATTACTTTTGAAGCAATTTTATTAAATAAATTCGGCAATGAGATTATATTCCAAATAAATTGTAAACGTTTAAAAGATGAGGGCGATGAGTTTAAAGTGATAGGCGTTGGTAAAAATATTACACTACTCCGCAATTATGAAGAAAAAATTAGTGAATTAAATGTAAGACTTATTGAAGCTAATAGGCTTATATCCATCGAAAAGCAAAGGTCTCAGCGGCAGAAAACTATTTTAGTAGAACTGAACAGGTTGAAAAGTGAATTTGTGTCAAATATTTCGCATGAGCTGAGAACGCCGCTTGCATCTATTATTGGTTTCTCGGAAACGATTTCTTCAGACTTGAATATGCCGGATAATATGAGGAATGAATTTAATGAGATTATCCTTAATGAAGGTAAACGTTTAGCAAAATTAATTAACGAGATGCTTGACATTTCCCGGCTTGAAGGCGGCCGGATTGAGCTTATTGAAAGTGATTTTGATATAATTAAACTTTTGGAAGAAGTTATTGAGTCTAACCGGAAAGCTCTCGAAACAAAAGAAATAATATTAACAAAAGAACTTCCTGCAGAGCCTGTTATTATCAAAGGTGATAAGGAAAAGATATCGAAAGTGCTTAATAATATATTGAATAACTCTGTTAAATTTACGCCGCTTAAAGGACGTATAATTATTTCTGCGCTCGGTTTGTATAAAGAAATTGAAATTACTATTTCGGATACCGGGATAGGTATACCCGAAAAAGATATTCCGTATATATTTCAGAAGTTTTACCGTGTAAGCAGACCCGGTACCGAAATTCCGGGCACCGGGCTGGGCTTAGTATTTGTTAAACAAATTGTAGATTTGCACAAAGGTTTTATTTCTATTCAAAGTGAAGTGAATAAAGGAACTACGGTTATCCTGAAATTGCCGAAAGATTCTAAAGTTTAACAACCTGGAAGGAGCATTGTGAATAAATTAGTCTTTATCGTTGATGATGAACAAGCTATTTCTAAATTGCTTACTTATTGGGTAAAAGATAAATGGAAATATGACGTTGAGGTTTTCTCAAACGGCGAAGATGTTTTGAGAAAATTAAATGCTAAACCTGATCTTATATTGCTTGATATTATGCTGCCCGGCATGAGTGGAATTGAGGTTTTAAAAAGAGTAAAGCAATTAGATGAAAACCTGCCGGTCATTATGCTCTCCGCACAGGGTAGTATCGAAGTTGCTGTTGACGCTCTCAGGCTTGGTGCATTTGATTATTTTCCCAAACCTATTGATATCCAGCATATGGAGCCGGCTGTTAAAAATGCAATTAAAAGCTATGACCTTACTCGTGAACTTGAGAATCTTAAGGAAAATGTTAAGAAAGAATATAGCTTCGATAATATGATTACTGCCGACGGCAGAATGCAGGATGTGTTTAAACTGGTTACTAAGGTTCTGAATAATGAAATAACAGTTTTAATTTACGGCGAAAGTGGAACCGGTAAAGAATTAATTGCCCGTGCTATTCATTATAATGGAAAAAGAAAAGATAAACCTTTTATTGTTGTTAACTGTGCGTCTATTCCTCGCGAGCTTCTCGAAAGTGAGCTTTTTGGACATGAAAAAGGCTCNNTTTCTTGATGAGGTTGGTGAACTGGAAATGCTTCTTCAGGCAAAGCTGTTGCGCGTAATCCAGGAAAGAGAATTTGAAAGAGTCGGCGGTACGGAACTTATTAAAACAGATGTAAGAATAATTTCTGCAACCAACCGCGATTTAAAACTCGCTGTAGAGAAAAAAGAATTCAGAGAAGATTTGTACTACAGGCTTAACTCATTCCCTATCTCTATTCCTCCTCTTAGATTTAGAAGAGGTGATATTCTTGTTCTCGCTCAGCATTTCCTTGATACTTTTAATAAAAAATTAGGGAAAAATATAAAAGGCTTTTCCAAAAAAACTGTTAAGCTGATATATGAATACAACTGGCCCGGCAACATAAGAGAAATGGAAAACATGATTGAAAGATGTCTGATTATTTGCGAAAAAGATATAGTCGATGTAGATGATCTTCCGTCGCAGATTAGGACGGCAGAGCCTGTTGGAGACGCTGATTTAGACTCTTCTCTTTTCAGTGATGATTCAATTATCCCGTTTGAAAAATTGAAGGAAGATTCTATTAGGCATGCTTTGAAGATTACTAAGGGTAATATTGTTGAAGCTGCTAAAAAGCTTCAGCTGGGAAGGGCAACTATATACAGGCTTATGGAAAAATATAATATAGAAAACCGTTCCTTTGAGTAAACAAAATTATTTTGAAATAATTTTTATAGAGATATAATATGGATTTTACTAAAGAAAAATATAACGACGTTGTTGTCGAAGTAGTTAATTTGTCAAGAGCAACGCTTAAAGAAGCTGAAGAATTTAAGCAAACTCTCGTTCAGGATATTGAAATGGGTGAGAGAAAAATAATCGTTGATTTGAATGAATGTGAATTTATTGATTCAACATTCCTCGGCGCCCTCGTAGTTTCATTAAAAAAAATAACTAATTTAGGCGGCGACTTAAGGCTTGTCGGCTTTCAGCCGGCTGTTCATTCTATGTTTGAATTAACCAGGATGTATAGAGTTTTTGAAGCTTTCAAAACAAAAGAAGAAGCGGTAAAAAGTTTTAATCCGTAAAGAGATCTAAAAAGATTTTCACTTATTTTAATGTTATTATTTTTTTTGATTCGTTCAAATAAATATCTTTCCCGGGAAAATAATACCGGGGAAATATTACCGGTCATTGGTTAATATATGATAAACAATGAAAAAAAATCCGTTTTAATTATTGATGACGATATTATCATCAGGAAGCTTTTAAATCATCAGCTAAAGCATAACGATTATAATGTCTTCGAGGCTGTCGGACCCTCCCAGGCTTTTGATCTTCTTAACAATAATAAAATTGATTTGGTCTTATGCGATATAACAATGGATGAGATGGACGGCTTTGAATTCTGTAAGAAAGTCCGGGAGAATGAGAATTTCCGTGCTTTGCCGTTTGTATTTGTTACCGCAAAGGCAAGCATGGAAGATAAATCAAAAGCTCTTGAAGTAGGCGGGGATGATATAATTACAAAACCGTTTGATGTTGATGAACTGATCTTGAAAGTTCAGGCTTTAATAAAAAGAACTGAAATTTATAAAGTTTACGGCGTTAAGAAAAATCTTGAACAATCTTTTTCCTCTGAAACTGCTAAAATACTTCTTGTGGATGACGATCAATCGCTTGCCAGGCTGTTCCAGTATAATTTAGTTAAAGCGGGCTTTGAATGTGAAATCGCTGCTGGTGCTGAAGATGGATTAAAACTTGCAAAATCAATTCAACCGGATATAATTATTTCAGATATTATGATGCCTAATATAGACGGTTTCCAATTCAGGCGCATGATTTTAACAGACAATAATTTAAAATCTGTCCCTTTTGTATTTTTAACTTCCAGGGGAGAAGAAAAGGACATTCTTGAAGGCTACGATCTCGGTATTGCCGAATATGTTTTGAAAACGGCAGGTCCCCGCGTTGTTGTCGCTAAGGTAAGCGCTATAATTAAAAGCCTGGGAAAAGAAAGACAGAAAATTGTTACCGAACTTCATCAGGCGGCGGATTCTCTTCGGGTAAAAGTTGTACCTGATAATTCTCCGGAATTTTCAGGGTTTGATATTAGGCATTGGCACGTTCCATTTCACGGAATTCCCGGCGGTGATTTTTTAGACTACTTTCCCCTTGATGAAGATAATATTGCTGTGGTTCTGGGAGATGTTATGGGCAAGAAATGGGGAGCGTGGTATTTTGCTTTGGCTTATGCCGGTTATGTACGTAGCGCTTTGAGGATAGCCCTTCAAACTATAAATGAGTTCTCGCCAAGCCTGATACTGCAGCAGGTTAATAAATCTGTTTATCAGGATGCGAAAGTTTCCGAAGTTTTTACTACTCTTTCTATAATTACAGTAAATAAAAAAACAAAGGTTGCAAGGTATGCTGGCGCAGGCGATTTACCTATGATTTATAAGAATAATTCTTCAGGTATTACCGATGCTGCTAAATCTAAAGGTTTACTTCTTGGGTTTGCAGAACAGGGTAATTATGAAGATATTACCGTGAAAATGAACCAGTATGATTTTATTACACTTGTTTCTGACGGAATAATTGAATCCCGGGATTCAAGCGGAGTTCAATTCGGGCTGGATAGATTGAAAGATGTAATTGCCGGTATTAAACCTGGAAATGATCCTATTGAAGTAATTAAAAAAAATTTTACGGATTTTACAAAAGAAAAATTTGAAGACGACGTTAGCCTTATTATTATAAAAGCAACGTAATATCGTTACACTTCCGAACTCGCCTGAAGTTTTTCCGTTCTATCTGCAAGCTTTGACTGCCCGATTAACTCCGACATATCGCCTTCCATAATATTCGAAAGATTATAAAGAGTTAAGCCAATCCTGTGGTCTGTAACCCTGTTTTGGGGATAGTTATATGTACGAATTTTATCGCTTCTATCGCCGCTTTTTACCATCGTTTTCCTTTGGGCGGAAATTTCTGCATTTTGTTCCTTTGTTTTTGCGTCATATAATCTTGCCCGTAAAACTTTCATAGCCTTCTGCCTGTTTTTAAGCTGCGACCTTTCATCCTGGCATTGAACAACAATACCCGTTGGGATGTGGGTAATACGGACTGCCGTTTCAACTTTATTTACATTCTGCCCGCCTGCGCCGCCGGATCTGAAAATGTCTATACGAATATCATTGGGGTTTATTTCTATCTGTACATCTTCAGCTTCAGGAAGAACTGCAACCGAAGCGGCAGATGTATGTACTCTTCCATTTGCTTCGGTTTCTGGTACCCTCTGAACTCTGTGTACTCCGCTCTCAAATTTAAATTCGCTGAAAACATTATTACCGCTGACGGAAAAAACAGCTTCCTTTATTCCGCCTCGTCCTGTATCGTTAATATCAATCAGTTCAATTTTAAAGCCTTTTATTTCCGCGTACCTCGTATACATCCTGAATAAATCACCGGCAAACAAAGCAGCTTCTTCGCCGCCTGTACCTGCGCGTATTTCCATAATAACGTTTTTATTGTCATCCGGATCTTTGGGCAGAAGCAAATACTTAATTTTATCTTCCAGCTTTTCTTTTTGGGCTTCTAACTCTTTAATTTCTGCCGCCGCAAGTTCCGACAAATCTTTATCTAATCCGGCGTCAATAATTTCTTTATTACCCTCAATATTGTGCAGCACGCTGCAATATTTTTCATAAGCCTGAACTATATCTTCCAGCTCGCTTCTTTCACGGCTTAAGCTGACTATTTTATCCCGTTCATTCATAAATGCGGGGTCTGCAAGCTGCTGATTAATTCTTTCGTACTTATCGTTTATTTTTTTTAATCGTTCTAATAAATCCATATTATACTTCTCTTTTCAAGACTGCAAATATAAAAAGAATATTTAAATAACTACGCCACCTGCCTGTCCGCCGCTAGGCGGATTAGTTCATTAACCTCCGAGGTTTGGCTTC
>PLNZ01000380.1:6387-6868 GCA_003142915.1 Ignavibacteriales bacterium
CATAGTAACGGTTCATTTCTATTTATTTATCAAATACTTCTATAAATCCATTTATTTTGCATAACATGAATTAATAATTTAATATACAATCTTGACTATACATGCTTAATATGCTAATTTTAAAACCAAAATAAAGTATTTAAATTGGAGAAAAAATGCATCATTCAAAACTATTTATCACATTAATTTTGTTAGCCGGTCTTGCTGTTACCGGTTTCGAATGTGCTTCAACTGAATTAACCAGTGCAAAGTTATATATACAGCAGAAGAATTATACTAAGGCTTTGGAATCTCTTCAAAGAGAAGTTGAAAAGAATCCGCAGAGCGACGAAGGATATTATCTTTTAGGATATGTCAGCGGTGAACTTGGAAATTTTGATACTTTGGTATATGCTTTTAATAAATCACTTGCAATAAGCAAACAATTTGAAAAAGATATTGATGCTTCAAAAAAATATTACTGGGCACAGTCATTTAATCA
>PLNZ01000138.1 GCA_003142915.1 Ignavibacteriales bacterium
TTTATTCGTTAAATACTTCTATAAATCTTATTTGGAATTTGATCTTGTCTTAGCCCCATTCGGGGCGGCATACCTGCCTGTCCGCCGCTAGGAGGATCCGCCGCTAGGAGGATTAGTAGAAAAACGATCCCAATAATAAACCCCCTTTCCTGAACCTCCGAGGTTTNNGGCTTCAACCTCGGAGGTTTAGTTTCAACCTCGGTTTAATCTTTCCGGGGTCGAATTCCCCGTCGCTTGCGACGAATCCTGGCTCCGTATTTGTATCTCGATACCCGACCGCTTGCGGCGGGGTAATTCATTAAAATTTTTAATATCTGCGTAACTTCAGTTAATAACTTACATGCCCGGTATACACTTATACATTATAATTAAGAATATTGAAAAGTATTTTAATCTATTATTTAATATTTTGTTATAATAATATTAATATTTAATGTATATTAAAAATTAAATTCTAATTATAAAATTATTTAAATCTTTAATATAAAAACGCTTATATCAATTCAATATTTATATATTCCACAACTGATTGCTGAATTATGGACCGCCTTTTTAAATACTTTAGAATTAATTTAAAAATTATTGGAAGAAAATTATTTATTTTTCTTTCTGCAAGAATTGAATTAAGAGCCTTTGTAATAATTTCAAGCCTCATAGTCGGGATCCTGTCAGGATTAGCATCTGCACTGTTGAAAAATTTCGTAAAATTTTTAGAAGTTGAACCCAAAATTTATTTAAACCATCTTAATCTTGGAATTATCTTACCTTTCTTTCCTCTTATAGGAATAATTTTATCGGTTTTGGTTATTAAATTATTTTTTAACGGCAAATTGAGTAAGGGAATTTCCAATGTCATATATCTAATAATGAGAAAAAAATCAGATATACCAAAAGAAGATATATTTTCTCACTATATTACCAGCGGCTTATCTATCGGATTTGGCGGTTCCGCCGGTCTTGAGGCGCCGATCGTTATTACAGGAGCTGCAATAGGCTCAAATCTGGCAAAAGGATTAAAATTTAATTACAGGACAAGAACAATCCTTCTTGCCTGCGGTTCTGCTGCGGGCATATCTGCAATTTTCAATAGCCCTATTGCTGGTGTTATTTTTGCCATAGAAGTTTTACTGCCTGAGTTTTCGATACCGCATTTTATTCCTCTTCTGATAGCTTCGGCTTCTGCAGCGGTAGTTTCCAAATTTTTATACAGCGGGCAAATATTTTATCTTGTTACTGAAGTATGGGTGTTAAAGGCTATCCCATTTTATGTTATCTTGGGAATTTTATGCGGCGTTATATCCTTCTATAATATAAAAGCTACATTTTACGTCGAAAACCTTTTTGAGAGATTCAAAAGATACAGGTCTAAAATTCTTTTTGGAGGATTGCTGCTTTGCGCACTTGTATTCATTTTGCCTTCACTCTATGGCGAAGGATACTTATCTGTTAAAAATTTATTAGCCGGACAGTTTGATAGAATATTACCTTCCGGTTTTACATTAAAATTTATTGATAAAAATCTTTTGATAATTATTTTTGCCGGACTGATTATAATTACAAAAGTAATTGCAACTGCATTAACAACAAATTCAGGCGGGAACGGGGGTATTATTGCTCCATCCCTTTTTACAGGCGCATTCACGGGGTTTTTCCTTGCCCACCTGATGGAATACCTGGGAGTAACACACTTAAACCATTCCAATTTCATTGTAGTAGGTATGGCGGGAGTATTAAGCGGAGTACTTCATGCACCGTTAACCGGGATATTCTTAATTGCCGAGATTACAGGAGGATATACTTTAATTGTCCCGCTGATGATTGTTACGGCATTGTCGTTTTTCATTTCAAGATATTTTCATCATGAATCAATTTATTCCGCCCCTCTTGGTAAAAAAGGAATCATATTCAGGTCTGATAAAGAGAAATATAATATTCAGCAAATGAAAATAAACCAGATAATTGAAACGGATTTTATTGTGATACACCCAACTACCTCATTGCGTAAAATAGTCGATAAAATAATTCATTCAAACCGGAATTTATTCCCTGTAGTTAATGATTACGGAAAGCTGGTTGGTATTATTACATTAAATGATATAAGAGAGGTTATGTTAAATAATGATCTTTACGACGTTATCCTTGCTTATGAAATTATGAACACTGATTTTCATTCAATTGATATCGATACTGAAATAAATAAAGTACTTGAGGAGTTTGAAGTTAATGACTTCTGGAATTTGGCTGTCACTGAAAATGGTATATATAAAGGATTTATTTCTAAATCAAATATCTTTAATAAATATCTTACTTCATGGACAAAGGAACAGATTGAAGATATTTGAGTTAAATAGGTTTAAATAAACTATTGCTGAGTTAACAATAAGGCTGATATATCTTAAGAGCTATCTACTACTTTCAAGAGACTCTGCCAAAGTTGGAAACCTAACCCCAAACAATTATTATATTATCATTTGAATGTTTTTGAAGATATTACAAAGATTAACCGTAAAAAATCTTATTAATAAAATTCAAATAGCCGTTTATTAAACTAATGATGATCCCGGGAGGAGATAAAGTGTAATAATGGAGACGGAAACAATCTTCATATTGCTCTTTGTTGTAGCCACAATTGTGGCGATAGCAGTGCAGCGTTTGGCAATTCCTTACTTAGTTGGCTTGGTTTTAACAGGCATTGCATTGGGACTGTTTCATATATTTGAAGCTCCTCATCTTACCAAACAACTGCTGTTCAATGTCTTTCTGCCCGGGCTTATATTTGAGGCTGCGTTTCATATTGAGTTTAAACAATTCCGGAGAAACCACATTGCCATTTTTTCACTGGCCCTGCCGGGAGTAGCTGCGGCTATAGCGCTTACAGCTTTGATTTTAACACCTTTCGCCAATATGCTGCAATTCGTGCAGGGTTTTACCTGGAAACACGCATTGGTATTTGGCGCTCTTATCTCTGCTACAGATCCAATTGCAGTGGTGGCGATGTTCAGGAATCTTGGTGTCCCGAAGCGTCTGGCCGTATTGCTCGATTGCGAGAGCCTGCTCAACGATGGCACTGCCATCGTTTTTTTCACACTAAGTATTGCCTTTGTAACGGGAAGTGTGGTTACCGCAGGCGGGTTAGCTCTCGATTTTATAAAGATTGTCGGAATTGGTGCATTAATTGGAACAGGGATAGGTCTTACGGTTTCGCAAGTTATAAAGCGGGTTGATGACCCGATGATCGAGATCATGCTAACTACTATTGCCGCGTATGGTTCCTTTCTGGCCGCCGAACACTTTTTTTACTCGGGAGTCATTGCATGCGTGTCGGCTGGTATGATCTGCGGAAACTATGGCGCCCGTGTTGGGATGTCACCGTCAACGCGGATTGCAGTAGAGTCGTTTTGGGAATATGTTACCTTTGCTCTCAACTCCATAGTCTTTCTTCTCATAGGTCTAAGTGTTCATTTTCAGGCACTGCTGACTTCCTGGCAAGCAATCTTGATTGCTTATATCGTTGTCACATTAAGCAGGGCGCTCGTCATATTTGGTGCTTCTTCCATTTTGTTGAAAACGCGTGAACGAATTCCGTGGAAATGGAGTGTAATTCTTACTTGGGGAGGGTTACGGGGTGCACTACCCATGGTTCTGGTACTCAGCCTACCAAAAAATTTCCCGCATCAGGAATTACTAGTATCCATGACGTTTGGAGTCGTTATACTTTCGATCCTGGTTCACGGGTTGACTATGTCCCCGCTTTTGCGATGGCTGGGCATTGTGCACAAACATCAACACTTGAAATAAACCATTCCAACAAAGACGGGTAGGTAAAACGGCTGAAGAGATGAGCAGTATTAGTTGGATGTAGATTCCTGCCTTGCATGACTAGCTGCGAAGTGTTTTATTAGTAGTTATAAAATATCAAATCAGGAATGATTGCGTAAAATTGGTTAATTTTAATGAAGTGGAAGGAAAATGTTATGAAAGCATTAGTATATCACGGACCTGGCAAACGTGCATTGGAAGAAAAGCCTAAGCCTAAAATTAAAAATTCTACTGATGCAATTATTAGGATAACTAAGACAACTATTTGCGGAACTGATCTTCATATAATGAAAGGAGATGTTCCTGAAGTAATTGAAGGACTGATACTTGGGCATGAAGGAGTTGGAGTTATTGAAGAAGTAGGTCAGGGTGTTTCGAATTTTAAAGTTGGTAACAAAGTGCTGATCTCATGTATTACCTCTTGCGGAAGTTGTGAAGCGTGTAAGAAAGGAATGTATTCGCACTGTGAAACCGGCGGCTGGATTCTTGGCCACATGATTGATGGAACACAAGCAGAATATGTTAGAATTCCTCATGCCGATAATAGCCTTCATCATGTGCCGGATGGCGTTAATGAAGAAGCTATTGTAATGCTGAGTGATATTTTGCCAACGGGATTTGAATGCGGAGTTCTTAAAGGGCAAATTAAACCGGGAGATACTGTTGCAATTGTAGGTGCAGGACCTATCGGACTTGCAACTCTGCTTACAGCTCAATTCTATTCTCCCGCGGAGATTATCATGGTTGATCTGGATAAAAACCGGTTAAATATTGCAGAATCATTTGGAGCAACTAAGCTTGTTACCGGCAATGCTGTTGAGAAAATATTGAAACTAACAGATGGGAAGGGTGTTGATGTTGCTATTGAAGCAGTGGGCGTATCTTCTACTTTTGATATCTGCCAATTTATAGTTGCTGCAGGCGGACATATAGCAAATATTGGTGTGCACGGAAAAAGTGTTGAGTTACACCTCGAGAAATTATGGTCAAGAAACATTACCATTACAACCCGTCTTGTTGATACAATAACTACGCCAATGTTACTTAAAACAATATTATCAGGAAAACTTAAACCGGAGAAGTTGATCACACATAGGTTTGCCATAAAAGAGATAATGAAAGCGTACGATACATTTGGAAACGCTGCTAAACAAAAAGCACTTAAGATTATCCTTACAAATAAATGATGCTATGAACAATTGAAAATATTTAAGAAAAGATTTTAAAATAAATCCTTCCATAAAAACAGGTTAACAAACAATCACCATATGCGGGTTTTACTTCATAATTAATTCGCAAATGGATGTTC
>PLNZ01000044.1 GCA_003142915.1 Ignavibacteriales bacterium
CGGCCCAAAGAGCAAATTTTCCTGATGGAAAATTTGGGATAAAAAATACGCGTAAAACAAAGTTCGGATTTTTTTTAAGTTGTAAATATATAAATACTTTTTCTTAGGGCAAAGCTCAAAAATCGATGAAATACTATTAAGTTGTTATTCGGATTTTCTTCCTCATTTATTCGTAAATTTGTCAGAATTATTTAAATAAGTTCTCCCTCTATTAAGGATTAGTTCAATATATGGATGATTTAGAACACTTTAAGTTATTCGCAGAACATCTGGCAGATGTTAGCGGGGAGGTAATCAACCGTTATTTCCGCACTCCTATATCCATAGATTTAAAAGCTGATTCTTCACCGGTAACTATTGCTGATAAAAAAGCAGAAGAATTAATGTGGAAAGAAATTAAGGCTGAGTTCCCCGGCCACGGGATATTGGGTGAAGAGTTTGGCGAACATAACCCGGATGCTGAATATAAATGGATTTTAGATCCGATTGACGGAACCAAAAGCTTTATTTGCGGAACTGTTACATTCGGTACTCTAATTGCCTTGTTAAAAAACGGGGAACCGGTTCTGGGTGTTATTAACCAGCCGATATTAGATGAATTCCTTATTGGCGATAATTTCACCTGCGAACTTAACGGCGTTAAGACAAATGTACGAAACTGTGAAAAACTTTCCGATGCGGTATTGCTCACAACGGATCATATAAATATAAAAAAGTATCGTGATTTAAATAAATTTAATTTACTATTAGATAAAGTTAAGCTGTACAGAAATTGGGGAGATTGTTACGGCTATTATCTTGTGGCTACTGGTTATGCCGATATAATGATCGATCCTATTATGAATATTTGGGATATTATGGCTCTAATTCCTGTTATTAAAGGAGCTGGTGGAATTATTACCGATTACAAAGGCAATAATCCGGTAAAAGGCAATAGTATTGTTGCAACTGTTCCCAAAATACATGATGAAGTAATAAAAATATTAAATTAACCTGCCGGGTAAGTTAAAATTTTCCAAATAGAAAAATAACAAGTGTCAATATAGAAGAAGCGATAGCCCACACTTTTGGTTTTCTTGTATTAAATACTAAGATTAGAGCCGCAACCCATAACACAAATAATAAGATAGATCCGCTCGAAAATAACTCATTTACCGGCGCTATCTTCGTCCCGCCTATCATTCCTATTTCATAGCCCTTCTTTACCGGGCTGAATATCCACGCAAATGAGAAAAATGAAATAAGTGTGAAGATAGTGTACATCTTAATTTTTGGAGCTTCTTTAAAGACTCCCAGACCGGTTCTAAACGCTAATAATAATCCGGCAAAAAAAGTTATGTAATAGAACATCCTAATTTGAAAAGGTACAAGTCCAAGAAACTGGAGAGTAACATTTGAAGTTTGAGGAACCAACACAGTTTTACCGTTATCATATAGTTTTACTCGGTACTCAACTTTACTAAGAGGGGAATGATGCGGAATTATACCGGTTAATATATCATTGGCTGATGTCAGCATTGCTGTCTTCCACGTAGCAGTATCTTGCTTATCACGCCAATCAAGCTCTCCCGTTAAACCTTTGGATTCGCCCGCAAGCCAAACTGTATAATCGCCTTTCCCACGGTAAATTTTGTCAAAGCTAAAAGAAATTTCCGTGAAACTTAAGTTAATTGTGCCGTTTACCGGGTATTCCGCGGAAGTTGTATCCCGTGAATATGCTGCAATAAATAAAATTATTGCGGCGGCTGACCAAAGTATTAATGATTGTTTCATTATAAAATGATTCTCAAGTCCAAATACAATATCATGAATCGATTTATAGTTAAAAATAATGTAATTTTACTATAAATAAAATTGAATAAAGCAGTTTTAAACTTTAGTCGTATTTTTCCGAACTTTGATTGAACCGCTTTATATTTAAGAAAAATATTCTACATTCGGATACAATTCAAAAAAAAATCCCGGCGCTTCTATGATTAAAGGATTAAAGATTTTTGACACTCCTGAAATTCTTGCTCAACATCTATCAAATGGGTTGCAGTCTTCGATTAATAATTCACCCGGTAATTTTTTCCTTGCCGTCTCAGGCGGTAGTACTCCCCTCGTAGTATTTAACAAATTGGCTCACCCGCCTTATAATGATAATTTTCAATGGGAAAAAACTCATTTCTTTTGGTGCGATGAAAGATGTGTAAACGCAGATGACCCTGAAAGTAACTTTGGCGCCGCAAGAAGAACTCTTTTTAACAAGATATCTATTCCTAAAGCAAATATTCATTATATTCATGGTGAGGCTATTCCCAAGGATGAAGTTGTAAGATATTCTAATGAGATACAAAAATTTGTCCCTTCGGGAGAAAACGGTTTACCGAAGTTTGACTCGGTATTACTGGGGCTGGGGGAAGACGGTCATACAGCTTCTCTCTTCCCGGGGAAAAGTTTATTGTTTACCTACTCAAATATTGCCGGTGTAGCAAAACATCCTTTAACCGGGCAAAAAAGAATATCTCTAACGGCAGATATACTTTGCAGCGCAAAAAGAATTACTTTTGTTGTTACTGGGAAAGGAAAAGCAAAGGTTCTGTCTGAAATATTACTGGACTTGCCGGCCGTTAAAAATTATCCCGCCGGAATAATTAAATCTATTAGTGAAAATATAGATTGGATTGTCGATAAAGAAGCTGCATTTTATTTATAATATTTTATCGCAATATTTACTTTAGCATTTTAAAGTTTTTTTACTAAAGTATAAATTGAGAGATAAATGCTGCATAATCCAAAATTATATGAGATAAATACACGGGTCTGGATTAAACAATTTGAAAAGGGAATAACTCTTTCTAAAATACCTCATAAAGTATTTGATAATCTTTCTGAAATCGGAATAGATATAATATGGCCTTTAGGAATTTGGCAAACATGTCCTAAGTTGATTGAACAATGCTGCTTTGCTCAGGAGCTTACCCTTGCTTATAGCAAAAGTTTAAAGGATTGGAAAAGGGAGGATGTTATCGGTTCTCCTTTTGCTATTGACGATTATGAGGTGAATCCGCTTCTTGGGAATTTGGAAGATCTTAAAATGCTTCACGATACTCTTAATAAAAAAGGAATAAAACTTATACTGGATTTTGTACCCAATCATTTCAGTGCAGAATCAAGATTAATTAAAACAAATCCCGAAATATTCCTTCCTGCCGATGAAGAACTATTTTCAAAAGACTCACATACATTTTTTAAAACGGAAGATTGTAATAACCGGGTGTTTTGCCACGGCAGGGACCCTCTTTTTCCTGCATGGACTGATACAATTCAGGTAAATTATTTTCATCCCGAAGCGCGGGAATTTATGATTAACAGACTTTTTAAGCTGACTGAAGTATGTGATGGTGTCCGCTGTGATATGGCGATGCTTCAATTGAATAATGTTTTTCAAAATACATGGATAGGGGTTTTGAATAGGAGTGGTTTTACAAAACCTGTGGTGGAATTCTGGAAGATTGCAATTGAAAGAGTAAAAGATAAGAAACCGGATTTTATTTTTCTTGCGGAAGCATACTGGGATTTAGAGTGGGGTTTGCAGCAGCTTGGTTTTGATTATACATATGATAAAAAACTAACCGATAGAATGTCATCCGGAAAAATTCAAGCAATTAAAGGTCATCTTGCTGCAGATAAAGAATATCAGGCTAAGTCTGCAAGATTTTTAGAAAACAATGATGAGACAAGGGCGATTATAAAATTTGGAAGGAAGCAATCTCCTGCGGCGGCGGTGCTGATAAGCACTATTCAGGGAATGAAGCTTTATTATGATGGTCAATTTGAAGGTAAGAAAGTTAAGCTGCCGGTACAGCTTGGAAGAGAACCGGAAGAAAAAGTTTCCGAGCCCGTAAAAGACTTCTATTCAAAGTTATTATTGATAACAAAATCTAAAATATTCAGGGAAGGTGAATGGAAAATGCTTGAGCCGTCACCGGCGGCGCCGGATAACGCTTCTTATGAAAATATGCTTGCCTGGCAGTGGAAGCTTAACAAGGAATCCAGACTGGTTATAATTAATTATTCTGAAATTATCTCCCAGTGTCGTCTGCAGTTTGATATTCCAGCAAATGGCGGTGAAATTAAATTGACCGATCTTCTTAATAATATCAATTATACACGTTCCGTAGATGAGATAAATACTATCGGATTATTTGTCGAGCTGGAGAATTATCACTGTCATATTTTTTCTTTTGGGGAAAATACCGCATAATTATCCCCATTTTTAATTAGCAGAAATTATCATTGCACGCCGGAATCAATCTTATGAAAGTAGCAGTCGTAATACCCGCATATAATGAAGGAGCGTCTATAGGGAAAGTAATAAGAGACATTTCTGCGGATGTTGTTTCCGAAATTGTAGTTGTTAACAATAATTCTACTGATTACACTTCTCAAGCTGCACAAGAAGCCGGCGCAGTTGTCTTGAATGAAAAGATTCAGGGATATGGAGCTGCATGTTTAAATGGAATAAGCTATCTTAAAGGAAAGCAATGCGATATTATAGTCTTCTTGGATGGAGATTATAGCGATTATCCTGAAGAAATGGATTCATTGCTGAATCCTATAATAAATCAGGATTATGATTTTGTCATAGGCAGCAGAGTGTTGGGTAAAAGGGAAAAGGGCGCATTGCCGTTACAATCTAGAGTAGGAAGTATAATTGCAGGCTCTTTAATAAATATCTTTTGGGGCGTAAAATATACGGATTTGGGACCGTTCAGAGCTATTAAGTATAACAAGCTTGTTGATTTGATCATGACGGATAAGTGGTACGGCTGGACTGTTGAAATGCAAATTAAAGCCGCTAAGAAAAAGTATAAGATTCTTGAAGTGCCGGTTAGTTATAGGAAAAGAATCGGCCGCTCCAAAGTTACCGGCACTATTAAAGGAAGTTTTATGGCAGGCATTGTCATATTGAAGACAATTATTAAATATATTTTTGTAAATGATTAATCCTGTTTAATTTATGATGACTGACGCTGTAATAGTATTTGCCAGACTGCCTAAGGAAGGCAAGGTAAAAACAAGGTTGGCAAAAACGCTTGGAGAAGATTTTGCTGTCAGGTTTTATAAGGTTTGTGCGGAGCATACATTTAATGAATGCAGGAAAGCCGCTTCAAGCCAAACGCGTATTTATGTTTTCTATGCGGACGAAATGGATAAAGAACTTATGAAAAAGTGGATGGTAAATGATTTCCGTTTATTGCCGCAGTCCGGAAAAGATTTAGGGAAGAGAATGCTGAATGCTTTCAAAGATGTTTTTGATGAAGGCGTTAAGCGGGCAATACTCATCGGGACTGATATCCCTGATATTTCATCCGGAATTATTTCTAATGCTTTGACTTCATTAAATAAAAATGAAGTTGTAGTTGGTCCTGCAAAAGACGGCGGATATTATCTCATCGGCATGAAAAAATTATACGGATTTTTATTTGAAAATATTGATTGGGGAACCGGTAAAGTATTTGCCGGTACTTTAGATAGAATAATTATGAATAATATCGATAGAAAAATAATCATTGAGTTGTATGATATAGATACGGAAGAAAATATAGATAAGTGGCTCTCTACAAAACAGGAAGATGAAATTAACCCGGTCGGAGATTTTATAAAAGAGTACTTCAGCTCAAGTAAAGCATTAAAATAAATATATGAAGCAAAGAGTTTTATTATTATTGTTTTATTTTTCTTTGTTGCAAATAAATAATGCACAGAGCAGGGAAATCAATTATCAACTATACAATCTTGTATTAAAAAAATATATTAAACTTGGAAAAGTTAAATATAAAGAGTTGTCCAATGATTCAAGACTATCCGGGTTTGTAAAACAGATTGAAAAAGTAAATCCCGATACAATAAAGTCGTCAAATGATAAGCTTGCATTCTGGATTAATGTTTATAATTCAATCGTATTAAAGATTATCAGCGATAACTATCCTTTAAAAAGTATAAATGACCTGAATACGGGTATTGCTATACTAAGCCCTGTTCTGGGTAAATTAATTTGGGATAAAAAAGTAATTAAAATTAATAATAATAATTTATCATTGGCTCAGATAGACCATATAATTACAGCCTCTGATTTCAAAGACCTGAGGGTGCATTTTGCAATAACATATGCGGCAATCGGCTGCCCCCCTCTGAGGGATGAAGCTTACACAGGCGAAAAATTGAACGAGCAGTTGAATGAGCAGGCACGCACTTTTATAAATGATACCACAAAAAATATTTTTGACCTGAAAAGCCGTAAAGCTTTTGTCTCAAGTATTTTTGAATCGTATGAGAAGGAATTCGGGTTTAATAACAAAAGCACGTTAATATTCCTGTCTAATTTTCTCCCTAAAAAAATTCGGGAAGATATTTTGGCTAATTCAGATCAATGGGATTTAAGCTTTAAAAGTTTTAACTGGTCACTTAATAAAATAGATTAAACTGCTGTGATAAGGATGGCTCTTATTTCTTGCAAAGTAAAAAAGACAAAATCGATGAATTGTTTATACCGCTTGTCGGTTTTATAAAACCATTGGGCGAAAATTTATCCGGATTCAGGTCAATTTTTAATTGAAAGCTTTGTATTTGACAATTAGTTTGTTAAGTTAATACAGAGAGAATAAAGACTTTTGAAAAATTTTATTCATGTATTTGATTTGATAAATAATTAACTGTTTTACCAATTCAAATTTTTAGGAGGACCGGGAAAATGGATTTGTTTTCAATCTTAATGTCGGCATTAACAATTTTTGCCGGTTCTTTTTTTGTTTTGATAGGGGGGTCTTATATAGCCTATCGAATAAGAAAAAGATAAATGCAAATATTGATTAAATAAACTTTTCTTTAAGATTCAGTAAAAGTAATCCTATTTAACTGAATTTTTTTTATTTTAAACTTACCTGCGGCAAGACTTAAAGGATATCTTCAGCACATTCAGTAAAAATATGATTTTGTAAATTTCACGAAATAATGTAATAGATAATTAAATCAATGATTCAGCCGAAATTTAAAGGACGTGGCGCTCAAACCAATCCTAAGAACCGATTTGAAAGACTTTCCGTAGACTTCACAAATCCCGAATATGATTTAGGTATTGATGCAGAATATTTTGAAATTCAGCCCAGTACGGTTTTTTTTCAAGATGAGTCTAAATCGGTAATTTCAACAAATGATAGCGAGGATCTTTATTTCGATTATTCATTTAATCCTTACCGGGGCTGTGAACATGGATGTATTTATTGTTACGCAAGACCATCTCACGAATTCCTTGGCTTTTCTTCCGGGTTGGATTTTGAAACTAAAATAATGATTAAAGAAAAAGCTCCGAAATTGCTGGAAAAGCAGTTTAATGATTCAAGTTATAAACCGGATGTTATTTTATTTTGTGGAAATACCGACTGTTATCAGCCTGTTGAACGAAAACTTGGAATAACCCGGAGAGCATTGCAAGTATGTCTGGACTATAGGAATCCTGTCTCGGTAATTACGAAGAACGCACTAATATTAAGAGATATTGATATACTCAATGAAATGGCAGGATTGAATTTAATTTCAGTAATGTTAAGTGTTGCAACTCTGGATAAGGAACTTGCGAATAAATTGGAGCCTCGTACTTCTATTCCTGAAAGAAGATTAAGAGTTGTTGAGGAACTTGCAAAGAATAATATACCTGTCGGTGTAAACCTTGCTCCCGTCATTCCGGGGTTAACCGATAAAGAAATTCCGTCCATATTAAAAAAAGCTGAGGAATGCGGCGCCTCCTTTGCCGGATATATCTTAATAAGGCTTCCTTATTCTGTTAAAGATTTGTTTGCGGAATGGCTTAAACGTGAATTACCTGACCGTGCAAATAAAGTGTTAAACACTATTAAAAGTATGCATAACGGTAAGTTAAATGAATCGGAATTCGGTAAGCGTTTTACTGGTGAAGGGGAATTAGCTGAAACAATTCATGAACTTTTCAGGTTAAGCTGTAAAAAATTTAAACTTAATAAGGAAAGAATTAGCCTGACAACCGGGCTATTTAGAAGAAATTCAGGGGACCAATTGGAGTTGTTCTGAAAAATATGCACTTTTTAAAGAGCTAAACTGAAATTATTTTTTACTATTTTTATAATCGTATTTAAAGATTTACCATCTCATTTTGCAAGGATTTAAAATTTATGGGACGTGGAAAAGCAAAGCCGAAAGAAAGACAAATAGGTAAGAAAACAATTGAAA
>PLNZ01000294.1 GCA_003142915.1 Ignavibacteriales bacterium
AGTGAAATTAAATAATTATTTAATGCCGGAGCCAATATAAGAAGATAATTTTTATTTTCTTAATCCCGGTAGTTATTAAGTTAATATTAACAATTATGTAGAAAAAACAAATGAATGTGACCGAACTTCCATATAACAAATTTATCGGTATAAAAAGAGCCAAAAGCAGTGAATATTTACTTGAATTAGATGAATCTCCCGATTATTTAAATCATTTGGGAAATACACATGCAGGCGCACAGCTATCCCTGGCGGAAGCAGCAAGCGGTGAGTACCTGCTAAAACTTTTTAAAGATTCGTCAGACAAACTAATCCCGGTTGTTAGAAGATTAGAAAGTAAATTTAAAAAGCCCGCAAATGGAAAAATTTTTGCAAGAGCAAAATCTTCCCCGCTTGCTTTGGAAATATTTAAAGAAGAACTTAGGTTAAAAGGGCGTTCTCTGATCCGTATAGAAGTTATTATAGAAGATTCCAATCAAGTAATAATTATGACTGCATTTGTTGAATGGTATGTTCAGAATGTAATTGATAGTACTTCAATTTAAAGTGTAAAAAATTATTGTTGCTTGAAAATCATTTAATTAATCAGAATTTATATTCGATAATTTGTTATTTTATATTATAATAAACACAGAATAAAATGGTGCAATACGTTGTTAATAAATCAAATATATTTGATAGAGAACTAATTTCCATAATGGACGAATTGCCGCTTTGGTCGGCGCCTTTCGGGTTAAGTTTACTTGATAAAATGAAAATAGGTAAGCATCTTACGGTGCTTGATATAGGTTCCGGTACAGGATTTCCTCTTATTGAAATTGCACAAAGATTAGGAGAAACCTCAATGGTCTATGGGATTGATCCATGGACGGAAGTTATTGACAGGGCACAATTGAAGATTGCTAAGTATGGAATTAAAAATATTGTACTGATTAGCGGTTATGCAGAAAAACTACCTTTTGAAAATTCCTTCTTTGATATTATTGTTTCAAATAACGGAATTAATAATGTTGAAGACTTAAATAAAACACTTTCTGAATGCAGCAGGGTAAGTAAAAAAGGATCTCAGTTTTTATTTACTATGAATTTGGACCTGAGCATGAAGGAATTTTATGATGTATTGAAGGATGAATTAGAAAAGGAAAATAATAAAAATGCCGTTGAAAATATAAAGAAGCATATTTATACAAAAAGAAGGCCGTTAAATGAAATTAAACAGCTTTTAATTGAAAATTCTTTCAAAGTAAATAAGATTTCCGAAAATGAATTTTATCTTAGGTTTGCCGATGGTTCGTCAATGTTTAACCACTCATTTATTAAAAATTGGTTCCTTAATAGCTGGAAGAAAATTATAGAGCCGGGATACCCTGAGCCGGTTTTTGAAAAGATCGAAAAAAGGTTAAACAAACACGCGGAAGAAAACGGCGAATTAAAGTTAACAGTTCCTTTTGCAGTTATTGATTGTGTCAGATTATAATAATCCTAAACGTTGAGGTTCATTTTGGAAGATTTTATTTTAGCCGCAATAATATCATAAATTACTTCGGCATCTGAAATCAAAACGATAGCTACGAGAATTAAAGTGATACTTATTTTCAAGTTAAAATATAAAAGAACTTCCATTTCAATGAAAAGCATCAGAACAAATTCCACTGTTTTTGCCGTTAAGCTTATCAGGCTTAACCAATCTATTTTTTTCCGCTTAATAAAATTAAGCAATACAATATTAAAATAACATATTGCCATAGCCAGCAAAATCTCGATCCACCCGGGCAGTGTATTTATATAATCTTTATGGAGGATCATTGAGATGATATTGGCGTGAATTACAACTCCGTACATATCCGGGTATGTTTTACCGGCATAATTATCATTTAGCGGCGTATAAAAAATATCTTCAAATATTCTGTTTGAAGGGTAATCCCCTAAAAAACCAAATAGGACAATCTTATCTTTTATAAAGCTTATGTTATTCAGATTGTCTGAATCTTTACCGTCAATAAAAAAGAACTTTNNTCTTCCGTCAATAAAAAAGAACTTATCGGCATTCCCGCGGTAATTAATTGATTCAAAATCATTATCCCTTTTTATTAATTCATTATAAGCATTCTTGTCAAATATTTTTACTATAGATGCAGCAAAGGAATGAACAGTACTATCTTTGAATCCGGCTGTCGGTTTAAACATTCTTATAGTAGTATAATTTGAACCATCCTTACTGGGAAGATTGGCATAACCGGTAGACGAATTATTGTTATATCTGTCAATTGATGAAATTAAAGTATCATAATTCCGATTTTTGTCGTTGTACCCGGAAAGCTTGTTCACAATTACAGTATTACCGTTTAATTTAATGGCATCTTCCAGTATAGAATCCCCAACCGGATCTTTATTCCCACTGAATAAAATATCCAGTCCGACCGCCTTTGGATGATAGCTCTTTATTTTTGTTATAAGGTTTGCAAGCTGCGGCCTGTTAAGATACCCGATATTAACGATAATGATATTTGTATCGGCATTTTTATCATAATTAAACTTTGAAAAGACTAGATCATTAACATCAAAATCATATAAAGCATTTTTTAGTGGGTTAAAAATTCCGAGATTAACCGGTATAAAAGTCAACAGCCAGATAATTACAAAAGCAGTTAGTGTAATGGCTGTATATTTTAAGTTGAATATTTTCTTCATATTAATAAAAATTTTAATGTACGGTTAATACAATTTNNAGTGGAATAGTTATAGTACGAAAGGGCGAGGGGATGCTTTTACACATCCCCATTCATTGAGTGAAATTAATTACTGGTCATTAAGTTCTTCGTCCATATTAATTTCTTTAACTTTATCCTTGGATTGCTTATAGTTATTAAGATTATAAGTAAAACCTAAGTACAAAATTCTTGAAGTACGTTGTCCCTGACTGTATGAAACATATCCGTCGCCATAAGTATACCCGGCATACTTCCTGGTATCAAAAATATCGCTGACTCTTAGACTCATTGATAAATTCCTTGAAAAATCTTTTTTTACGGCTATATCCGTAAAATAAACAGCATCGGATTTGCCCTGAGCAGTTACGAAAGGCGAATTATAAGTTGATGAGACCTGGAAAGATAATGTTTTATCTAAGATCCAGGTAGAATTGATTCTTCCCGTCCAGCTATATGAATGATCACTTACACCAGCTTGATAATATGCATCGCTTATATCTCTTCTAAAATATGAAACGTTGCCATTTAATCTCCACCAATCCAAGAGATTACCATTTGCAAGAAATTCGGCGCCGGCATTTGTCATGTTTGAAACATTTTCCCAGGTTGATAATGTTACTCCATTACTGTATAATTGGTTTATTTGAGTCATCATCCCATCTGTCTGTTTATAAAATAAAGAAGTAGTTATATTAAAATCAAAAAAAACAGTACTGTATCCGAATTCATATGAATTTGTATACTGCGGCTGTAAATCAGGGTTGCCCTGTGAAAGGTTTAAAGAATCGGAATAGTTTCTAAAAGGGTTTAACTGCCAGGGATTCGGCCTGTCTACCCGCCTGCTGTAATTTAACTTCAACTCTTCCAGTGGAGTGAAATCATAAGCAAGATAAGCTGACGGATACAGGCTGCGATAAACGTTATCGAATGCTGTATCAGTATTTATAAGTTTTGAATTCGTAGATGCATATTCGGCTCGTAAGCCTGCTTGATATTTTAAATCTCCCGTTTCACCGGTATATATTCCATAGATAGAATGGATTTGTTCTTTGTAATCAAAATCATTGCTTCGGTCGGGATTATTAACCCATGCATTTGAAGTATAGTTATAATTATAGAAGTTATAATCCATTCCCATATGCCTGAAATAACTTTTAAAGCCGACTTCAAGGCGATTATTGTTTCCTAAAGGATTCACATAATTTGATTGAATAGTCCACTCGTTATTAAAGTTATGGGAATTGTTATCAATATTTGTAGGCTGAAGTTCATCAAAGTAGAAAATACTATTTGTTGTGGCATTACTTACCATAGAATTATCGGAATAAATTACATCGGCAGTCAGCACTTGATCCGGATCATCGAATTCCTTTTTGTAACTTGTAGTATAAGTATACGAATTGACAATTCGCATATTATTAGTAATCTCAGCAAAATAATCACTTGTATCATTACTTATCGTTGTGTTATTTATAGTACCGTCACTAGGAGCATAAAATTGTCTATATTGAAAATTGAATGAAAACGTATTGAAATCGTTCAATAAATAATCCGTGCCTAAATTAATATTTGTAAAATCCGTGGATTCAAATTGACCTGAAGTTTGATTTTGGTAATAATCATAACTGGTATTATTGAAGGTCTTGTTAGAAAGGCCTGTCCGGTTATCATAATAAATTCGGCCGCCAAAATTACCAAAGAAATTGAAGCCGTCTATTCTGTAATTTAAGTTAGCCGACCCGTTATATTTGTCTCCTGTTCCGGCGCTAAGATTGAATATTCCGTTAAATCCCAGATTAGTATTTTTCTTCAATACTATATTTATAATACCGGCAGTTCCATCAGGGTCATATTTAGCAGAGGGGTTTGTTACCAATTCAACCGCTTTTATTGAACTTGCAGGTATTGAAGTTAATACATCACTGCTCTGTAAACCCGCCAAGCCTGAAGGCTTGCCATCGATTAATATTGTCACGTTGCTGTTGCCTCTAAGGCTTATATTCCCATCAATATCTATAGTTAAGGCAGGAATATTCTGCATCACATCTAAAGCTGTTCCGCCGGAACTTGATAAATCCTTATCTACATTTATTACCTGTTTATCAAGATTTGTAACAACCATGTCTTTTTCACCTCTTACGACGACTTCCTTAAGATTTACGGCTGCTGATGTAATACTTATGGTTCCTAAATCTAACGTACTCTTTGCCGGAGTAACTATTATACTTCTAATAAGGTGTGTTTTATAGCCTATGAATGATACTTTTGCATAATATCTTCCCGGACGAATATCATTTATTACAAAGTTGCCCGTTTCATTGGATACATTTCCGTTAACTACTGATGAATCCTTAGGGTTAAATAAAGTAATATTTGCATAATCTACAGGTTGTTTAGTAGCAGCATCAATTACTTTCCCTTTTATAACTCCCAGAGTAATACCTGGGTTTTGACCATTTTGCTGTGCAAAAACAATTAAATTTATAAAAAGTACCAATATTGTTATATTGAATTTTCTCATTTATTCTCCATCTCAATCTGAATTAAATTATTTTATCTGATATCGTTTTGACAATAAGCTAATTAGAGATGTTTAATGACAGAATTACAACATGATAAGCGGATAATATCATCAATGAACGGTAAAATAATTGTATGGATACAAACCAGAGGTTCCCGGCAAAGTCTATTTGTAAAATCTTTCAAATAATAAATCTATAATTTACTTATTTTATTTCAACTTTAAATTTACAAAATTTATTTCTGTAATTTAATATCTCATGTCACGAAATTATTACAATTTTAAGCATCTTTTGCATAACATGAGTTAAATAGTGATTTGATAACCTAAATAACCCGTAATTGTTTTTCCGCTGCCATATGTTGAGCCTACCGAAAATAAAATATGATTTGATTCATCAGGGTTAATAAATCCCCCTAAGTTAAATCCTGCGGCGGATTTAGAATTCTGTGTGTCAGGAGTATGGTAATAAACCTCTCCTCCAAGCGTAATAATTTCCGAAAAATCATATTGTACTTCCCATCCGGTAAAGAGCCAATTTCTGTTCCCGTGTCCGGGATTAAACCAATATCCTGCGCCACAATAAGAAGTCAATTTTCCCCAGCTCTTTTGGAGCCATAACGGCAGATAAAACTGATATTGTCCATCGCTAAGGTCTTCATTCTTACTCCCGGTAGGGATTTCAACAAGTGGAAATGTCCCTATTTGAAGTAAATTTTCAGATTCATTAACAAACCTGTATTTAATACCCAGTTCCGTGTTTGAATAGCCGTATTTTGTTCCGTTTCCAGAATGAATATACTCCATAGGAGCTAAAACGTGAATTTGTACATTCGGAATAACTCCATAATTTATCTCAATATGAGGTAAGGTTAAATTGGATTCANNAAATGGAGGACCAGCCCAATTTTTAGACTGCAATAGTACAATTAGCAAGCTAATCCTGACTATACTTTTGTACATTATACGGTTGTATCTTAATTAATAGGTTATGTTAAATATATCCATATTAACGAATTTTTTGCATAAATGATGTGATATTTACATTTCCCTGACTTTGTAATATAGGGACTTTAAATTCTTCAGCCGGGTAGGCTCAACCTGTATATAATTTTATTATGTAAATGACTCTTTTAGCCGGCGTGTAACGGAAATAGCGAATCCAAACACCATCACCAATATACCCGTCCAAACAAGATTTATAAAAGGCTTTGTACTGGCTGAAATTGTGAGCACTTCTTTCGGCACTATAGGTGCATTGGTGCTGTTTATTTCAGAGAAAGTTATATCCGCTTTTTGTGTTGACGGGTCAATTTTTTGTAATTGTATTCTAATGTTTGCTTCTTTTAATTCAACAGGGACAAATTTTACATTCCGTCCCTCTTTTTTCATAAGAGCTTCTACATTGTATGTCTTACCGTCTTTTTCTATATCAAGTTTAGCCCCCATCTGGAAATCTCCGCCGCTTTGCATTACACTCATATCGGGTGCTATAAAACTGTTGTATGTAACTTTAGCGCCTGCAAAATCTGCAGAACTGCCCATTGTTAAAGAAATTTGCTGCCCCTCGGTTTTGTTGGTAGAACCGTCATCATAGCCTAATGGAGAAACATAGATATCTTTTGTTGCCATTGATAAAATAGCAGGTTCCCTCATAAGTCCATTATTGAAGTCACTGATATACATTACCGGATTAACTTCATATTCTTTGTCGTTGCGTGAAAGTTTTATGTTAAAGGCATATTTTGATTGATTCTCGATAGAGTGATATCCGGTAAACATCATCTGATAACCAAGAACGGTTTTAGGTTCGTTTTTAATTAAATCAATATCGTTTTCCCTGCCGTATATTGAAGAACTGATAACTCCAAGTAAGAATAGTGCAATACCAATGTGCGCTACATAAGCGCCCAGCACTTTCCGGTTACCGCGTATAATTTTTATTGTTATTTCTAAATTGACAACTAATGCGAAAGTAGTTGTTAAAATTAAAATCATTACAAGTATATCGCTAATTCCGCCAAATAGAATAATTAAGACAGTTAGTATCAACGAAGCCGAGACAGAGAATAATGATTTCTTTAACAGGTCATGGCCCTTTGTTGTTTTCCATTTTATTAATAAGCTTAATCCGTTAAGAAGCCCTATTATAATTGCGATAGGGATGTGCATTGAATTATAGAAGCTTGCATCAACAGAATGTCCGAAAATAGGAGCAGAAGTACCCACAAGCACGATTGCTGCAGAGGCGCATAATACAACAGAGGCTGTAAATAGGGCAAGTTCTCACGATAGGATATTTTCTTCACTCTTAGCATGAAAATTTAGATATTTCCACCGGTAAGCAAGGGTTCCGAACCCTAACAATACAAATGTCCCGACAAAGATTACCAGGAACAAATAAACCATCATTCCCGGGTCTACAAATGAATGAACAGAGGCATCGCCGAGTACTCCGCTTCTTGTTAAAAAGGTACTGTATATAACAAGAACATACATCATCATACAAAGGATTAAATTTGTCATAGCAAATTTACCTATGCTTTCTCCCTTTGACTGGCTTTTTTTCTGGACAAGCATTGTATGAATGCCGGCTACTCCAACCAGCCAGGGAATAAGACTTGAATTCTCAACCGGGTCCCAAGCCCAATAACCGCCCCAGCCAAGCATTTCATAAGCCCAATAACCGCCTAACATAATGCCGAGTCCCAGAATTCCGCAAGCTGCAAGCAGCCATGGGAAAGCTTGTTTTACCCAGTCCCTGTAATCATTTTTCATCATGGCTGCCACAGCAAAACAAAACGGAACAGTAGACATAGAAAAACCGGAAAATAGAATAGGAGGATGAATCTGCATCCAGAAATTAGTTAGCTGCGGATTTAAGCCTTTACCGTTTATAACANNATAACAAATTCCTTTAATGTAATGCCTGATGTTGTTAAGAATGAATACAAATCCGAATTCATTTTTATAAATTGCTGGCCGGAGGAACCATCACTGAAGAGAAAATTCTGTATGGCAGGCAAGTGAACCAAAGCAGGGTTAATATTTTTTATCCCGATAAAAATAGGTTCTGCCCATAAATAGACAAAAGGATTTTTAAATAACGGGGAAACCATGAGCAGGATAAAAGTGGTAGCTAAACCAAATACGCTCATTACCCTCGGTTCAAGATCGCCGCGTTTTGAGGAATATGACTGTAAAATTAAACCGACAATCGATGTTAATACCAGCCAGAGCATAAAGCTTCCTTCTTGTCCCCCCCAGAATGAAGCCATTAAAATACCCGTAGGGAGCTCATTACTACTATACTCATAAACATATTTGAAACCGTATTGGTGGGTTATAAGTAAATATTCAAGCATTGCCGCAGCAACAAGTACCAGCATAGCCATAATATGGTAAGCAAGCCTGCCATAGTACAGGGCATTATTATAACCGCGGAAATTCATGTAATACATAATTGCAGCAACTATACTGCTGGCAAATGCAAATGTCAAAATTATACTCCCAATCATTTTTTCCTCACGTAATCAATTTATTATTACAAATATCAAGTTATAAATTAGAAGTTTTCATATTCTGAACATTTTGCCCTTCATATTTACTTGGGCATTTGGTTAAAATATTACTTGCACGGAAACAGCCATCCTTATATTCTCCTGTAACTACTACGCTTTTTGCGGATTCAAAGTTATTAGGCATAGTACCGTTATATACAACCCTCATTTCATGACCTTGCTTATCAGTCATGTAAAAAGAGAATATTCTATTCTTACTGTCAATTTGGTAACTTTTTTCTTTTACCCAGCTTCCCGTAGCTTTAACAATTTTATCCTGAACTTTTACTTTTTCAAAATCATTCTCATATTTAATATTGCTTTGAGTGAACAAGTAAGCCATAAATCCGAGGAAAATTACAATTATGAAACCGCCAAATAAGTATTTATTTTGCATTTTTATTTCCATTTATTTCTTTTTCAATATTTCTAATTCTTTTATCAAGGTTGTACAGGTATAAAAAAATACCGATCCAGACGATAAGAACAATTATCATCACAACGTAAATAGCGTTTTTATCTAAAAGTTGATATAAGCCTTGCAAGGGTTACTCCTTTATAGATTGTTTATTAATTTTGTCTCTTAATATTATCGATCTATAGCCTAAGCTCCACATCCAGAAATAAAGGATTGTAAAGCCTATTAAAGACAGGAAAAAAATCAATTGCATATTAGCATTCATTTTGAAATTAATGACAGGACCGGAATTAGTGTCATCGGCAGAACCGGGATGCAAACCGCTCATAATTCTCGGCATAATAAAAATAAAAAACGGAACAGTCAGGAAAGCTATTATAGCATATACCGCAGAGAGAGTTGCACGTTTTTCTTCGGATTCTATTGACGATCTTAATGCGAACCATGCGCCGTATATTAAAAGTAATGCAAAAATACTTGTCTGTCTTGGATCCCAGCTCCAAAAAGAACCCCATGCAAACCTTGCCCACACCGCCCCGGTAACAGTTGCTAAAACACAAAAAATTATTCCAAGCTGAGCGGCTGCATACGACTTTGCGTCATCATCCATATTCTTTTTTCTTAAATACCGGATGCTGTAGATAGTAGACATAAGAAAAGCAACTACAGATAGCCATGCAGTTGGTACATGAAAGAAAATTATTTTTGCATTCTCTTTTAGCCCAGGTATTAAAGGAAATTCATACCAGGCATGCGGGACGGGTACTACAGGGAATGCTACGCCGGCAATTGAAACAAAAGAGAGCAGAACAAACAAAAATATTTTCCAAACCATAATTTATAAACCTCTTAATTATTATAAATTACTAATCTTTCCACACAAAATCGAACAACATGTAAGAGCCTGTGAGCATAATAACATCATAGCAGAAAACAATTGCAAGTTCAAATTTTGCCTCGGCAAAGTCCGCACCTTGGTTGGATAGTAAAGTTAACTGGACACAAGTTAAAATTAAAGGCAGTAAAATTGGAAACGAAAGTACCGGATAAAGAGTCCCTTTGGCGCCTGCTTTCGATATAATTGCCGCTATTATAGTTGATGCCACTGCAAGACCTATATTTCCAAGAACAAAAGAAATTGCAAACAGAGCGAAATTTCTTATAATGAATGCCTCAAATAAAATTGAGAAAAGAACCGCGATAATTGTATTCATGCAGAATACTAAGATAAGATTAAATAAAAGTTTACCCGAAAAAACCGTAGACGGGGAAGCAATCAAATGCAGTGTTAAGCTCGTTCCTCTTTCTTCTTCGGCAACAAATGCCCTTGATAATCCCGACATTGCCGAGAAAAATATCACTACCCAGAATAACCCGCTGGTTAAGCTCTGGGTTATTTTTTCGTTGCCGATTGAAAACAATATTACACTAATTGCCACAATTATGAACATTGCTAATGAATTTGCAGCATACCTGGTTCTCAATTCTGAATTCAGGTCTTTCTTATATAGTGCATAAGCTTTGCCGTTCACATAATTTCTCAATTTTAAGAATTATTTATCATTATTTATAGAAAAAATAAGCACTCTGTCCCAAAGTTAGAAAATTAATTGTTAACATTTTTAAAAAAAGTAAATAAAAGTATATTTATCCGATTAAATCAGCGAATGTAATTATTGTCATTTAAAAAGAACAATATCTGTGCCGCCGGAAACTATTTGTGATTTTTATATTCTTCCAATTTTATTTCAACTGAACAAAGCGCCAAATCAGATTTCTCATTAGATGCAATAATAACTATACCGGATTTGCTTTCTTCTTCAATAATTTTATAAATTGAATCTTTGCCTTCCGTATCAAGATTTGAGGTGGGTTCATCAAGGATTATTAATTTAGGTGAATGCATCAAAGCAAAAATAAATTTTAACCGTTGTTTCATTCCTGAAGAGAAAGTCTTTACAAAATCATTTCTGCGGTCGAATAAAAGGAATTGATTAAGCAGGTATGTAATTTTTTCATTATCAAATTTTACATCTCTAATTCTGGCAAAATGGTTTAGATTTTCCCAGGCTGAAAATTCTTCATACAGGACAAGATATGGGGAGACGAATCCAATGTGATTATGCAGTTTATCCGGCAAAATTTCCTTACCATTTCCAATATGAATTACTTTACCGCTTGTAGGGGAATCAACTCCTGCAAGTATTTTAACAAGTGTGGATTTGCCTGAACCATTTGCGCCGGAAATGCCTGCAATACCGTAATCTTCAACTTTAAAAGTTAAATCTTTGAAGATGAGCCTTCTTCCAAATGTTTTATTAAGATTAATTGCCTGAAGCGAATAATTACTCATTAAAAATTACCCGGTAGAAATAAATTATAAAGAGAATCAAGATGGCTGCTTTTCAGGGTTTGTGCCGTTACCGGAAGAGATAAAAATAATAAAAATATACCGGCAGCAAATTTTTTCATAGCTATAATTGCTTTATTGTTATACAGTTATTTATTTTATCGGTATAAACCAAATGATAATGTCGGGAACTCATTTTTTTTATAAAATAATATTCTATATTATCAGCTTCTGTTAAACGGGGAATTAAAATGTCTTTCCCTTTATTAATGAAATCTATCCTGCTGACCGAATTATTCTCAGGTGAGTATATAAATAGTTTTTTCAGCCCGTTATATCTTGTTTCACCTAAAAATAATTGTCTTGCATTATCAGCCATATTAACATCAGGTACCTCCCAGGTATTTATAATGTAACTGGACTTATAATTAGTAATAGTAATATAATTCTTATTTCCAGCTTGTATAAAACTTATAGATGCATCTTTATCGTTATTAAAAAGATCTCCCGTAAAAGAATAAATTGAGGATACTGTCCCTTCTGAAAAAGAAAATAATTTGTTTGAAGCAATAGAACCGTTAACAACGGAAACTTTATTTAAGGTCGCGCCGCTTTGCTCTTTTTTCCAATAGATTAATCCCGGCTCATTACTTAGGGTAATACCGGCGCTATAAACATCCGGTGCCAGGTCAAAATAATTTGCCGCAGCATACCTGTAATCTCTGTATTCCATAATGCATAGGCCAAGCATTGATTTTCTTTTAAACGCAATATAAATATTATCAAAATTATTTTTAGTTCTTTGAATCTTTAAATCTTCAATTGTCCCGGGAGAGTAGACGGAATTTTTTTCGACACTATTTTTGCTAAAATCAATTTTTAATATTTCTATTAGTTTCTTACCGCGGGTAAAGCAGTAAAATGATTTTACCCCGGATTCCACATTATCAACTAAGATGTCACTGTAATTATCAAATAGCGGGTAAGAATAAAAAGTGCTTGGAATGCCGTCGAAGTTTCTGACAATTAGGTCGAGGTTCGAATTGTAACTATCTATATAACAAATATCATTTATCCCGTTATTTCCGTTATCAAAAGAAGAAATAGCTGAAGGATTTGCTCCTATAGATATATCAACGTTGCTTGAGATAGATAACATATTCTTAACGATAAAAATATTCCCATTTAAACTTACTGATGCAATACCATTTATAAACTTGCTATAATATGGGATTATACTGTGCAAACCCGCTTTTTTAAGATAAATTGTTTCGGGATAAAAGCCCTCATCATTTTTAGCAAAAATGATTGATAAAATACCCTCTTTAAAATTCAGATACGCAATATCAATTTTACCGTCATGGTTAAAATCACCCGTAATAATTTGATCAGGGTAAAAACGTGTATTAATTGTGGCTTTAGTGTTGTAAGCAGATGCAAAATCACCGTAAATAATATTTATGGATTTCCCTTCAGCATAAATAATATCTGGATAGTTATCCAGGTTCATATCAACCGCATGAAGAGAATGTATCGGCTGATCCATCTTTATTGTTCTTACCTGCTTGAATTTGTTCCCTCCCTGATTATAAAAAAACACTAATGAATTTTTTATAATGTCGAAAGCTGCAATATCCGGGTAGCCGTCATTACTTAAATCAGTAAATACAGCTTCGGAATAACTTGTCCTACTGACGATTTTCTTTTCTTTTAATATTCCACCCGTTTGGGAGATGATGGATAACCCGTCAAATGATGAACCCGAAATTAAGAATTCATCATTCCCATTCCTATTAATATCGGCTGTACTTATATTCTCCGGGTATGAATTAAATTTTATTGAATTTGTTAAATATGCCCTGCCGCCGGTTGTAAAAGAATAAATACCTGCCCGCATATTTTGCCTGCTGATAAAAGCATAACGTTTTACTTTACTGTCTTTTTCGTTTAAACCTTTAATAGAAGTTATTTGATAAGGAACTTTATAAACTCCCGATTTAATAAAACTTCCGTTTTTTTCTCCGGCAAGAGAAACTATTTCCTTTTGATCAGGGCTATATAGGAGAAGGTCAGTGTATGAATCATTATTAAAATTCAGAGGGAAAATAGAACTAAATCCTTTATCAACATTAAAACTAGAGAATTGGCAGAAGCCGTTAATAGGAATTTGAGGGTAAATTTCTTTTGATAAGAAAAAAATAATAAACAATATACTAGTTTTCTTTAGACCGATTTTTAAGCCTGTCATCCCTTCTTTGCAAGGCTTGGATATAACGTCTTTTTTCATCTTCAGTTTCCGGAATTACTTCATTTGCTTTGATTGGCTTCCCGTTATTGTCTACGCAAACAAAGGTTAAATATGCTGTATTAGTGTGGGTTCTTGTTCCATCCTTCAAGGATTCTCCGTAAACTTTAACACCAATTTCCATAGAAGTGTTAAATACCCTGTTTACCGATGCAACCAAAGATACAGCATCGCCGAGATCTATTGAATGATGAAAATCTATTCTGTCTACGGAAGCAGTAACGCAAACCTTATTGCTGTGCTTAGCGGCACATATGGTGGCACATATGTCTATCCAATTCATCATTTGTCCGCCCAAAAGTTTACCTATATGATTTGTATTATTAGGGAGGACCAGTTCCGTTTTCGTTATAACCGATTCAATGACTTTTTTAGCGTTTGCCATTATTTAATAGTTGATAATTTATCTTCAATTGTTGTTTTAATTTTATCAAGTTCTTGTACATGTGCATCATCCGGATATTTTTCAATAAATTTTGCGATGCTTGCAAGAGCTTCATCATTCCGTTTTAACTGGACAAGTAATTTGATCTTATCATACAATGCTAATGAAGCATAAGGTGTGTCATGATAATTTTCGATAACATTATCATAAGAAATAATAGCAGCATTATAATAATCAAGTTTAGTATATATATATGCAGTATAGTACTCTTTGTGAGCTAATTTTTCATTCATTTCGGTAATTTTATGTTCAGATTCAGGAACCTTTGGATCTGTAGGGAAGAAGTCAATAAAAGCCTGCAATTCTTCAATCGCTTTTAGCGTATATTTTTGCTCCAGTGAATAATCGGGAGACAGCCTGTAATAACATTCAGCCAGCATATATTGAGCTTCCGGGACTAATTTGCTTGCGGGCATATTTTTGATTAATCTGCTGTATTCATATGCCGCCATAATATATTCATCCCGCTGAAATCTTGTCTGCCCTAAATAGAACTGTGAAGAATCGATGATAGCATTGCCGGGATACTGTAAAATTATAGCCTGGAATTCTTTTAATGCCTCCTCATAACTTTTATTGTTATATAATTTTAAAGCGAATTGATATCTCTGTTCCGGGTACATGGATGATGAATCATAAGAAGATGAACATCCCCAAAAACCGAGTGCAAAAATCAATACTAAAAAGAGATATTTCATTTGTAATCAGCTATTGTTTTGTAAAAGAATAAGTACAATAATAAATAAATTATTTTAGGCTTCAAAGGTAAATATTGTTACTTACTTCTAATTGTAAAGAACAAAATAACGGTTAAAGCGGCTGCCCCCACTGCAATAACAGGTTCATAAATACTTGAGAGGAAAGGTTCGGGCGGTATTTTGCCCTGCGTAAAAGGGAATGCAATATTTTCAATATTTTTAACTTCATTAATATTTATTGTATCTGTATAAGAATAATTAAAATTATGTGAGCTGATTCCCGGTAAAAATAAAAGATAGTTTCCCGAAAGTGATATTTCCCTATGTGCATAAAAATCACCAAAAAGTTTTTCCTGGAACAATTCTCCGTAATTGACGGTAGTTTTATCTATTCTGAAACTTACATCTGAAACAGTTGTGTCATTTCTTGGCTCTGTCAAAACGTTTTTACCTGCTTTTTGAAATGATTCCATTATCCGGTTATTAAAGATAGAATAAATATTACCTGCTCCTAAATCAAGTTTCACGTTCTTTTCATTCTGTGGAATATATTTAGCGGCATTTACTGCGGCAGAATCAACAAGGTTATAGAAGACTTCCAAATTAGTTTTTGTCTGACTCTGTAACTGCACTGAATAAAATAACAGAGAAAGAAAAAAAATGGCGCGGAGAGAAATGAAATTTCCTCCGGTATTAATTCCCTTACGGTTATTTTGCATAATTAGTTTTCTTTTAAAACATGATTATAATCATTTATTAATAATATTCCTATTTAAACCGTGCAAATCAATATATTATATCCGGTCTGCTGCCATTGCTCTTAGTCTGTTTATTCTTTTCTCAATCGGGGGATGAGTGGAAAACAATTTTGTTATTCCACCGCCTTTTAACGGATTTACAATAAACATGTGTGCTGTTGCCGGGCTTGCATTATCAACGGGTTTAATTTGGTTTGCTTGTGAGACCTTTTCAAGAGCGGAAGCCAAGGCTAACGGATTATGCGCTATTTGAGCGCCCGCCGCATCTGCGGCATATTCTCTTGATCTTGAAACAGCTAATTGAAGTAATGTTGCTGCAATAGGAGCAAGAATTAATAGAAATAGCGAGCCAAATCCTCCTTCATCGTCCCTTTTGTCGCCCCTTCCGCCGAACATTAAAGCCCAGCCGGCCATTTGTGCAATGAAAGTAATAGTACCTACAAAAGTTGCAGCTATTGTTCCCGTTAAAATATCCCTGTGCTTAACATGCGCAAGCTCATGCCCAAGTACACCTGATAGTTCTTCTTCCGAAAGAGTATTGATTATACCTGTAGTAGCCGCAACTGCTGCATGATAAGGACTTCTTCCGGTAGCAAATGCATTTGGTGTTTGATCATCTATTAAATATACTTTTGGCATAGGTAAGTCGGCATTTTGCGAAAGGCGTTCAACAATTGAGTATAACCGCGGTGCTGTTTCCTGAGTCACTTGCTTTGCTCTATATATGGCTAAGACAACTTTATCGGAGAACCAATAGGCGCTGAAATTCATAATAATAGCAAAAAGAAATGCTATCATCAATCCGCTTCTTCCTCCGACAAGACTGCCAACGAAAAGAAGTAAAACCATTATTAAGGTCATTAAAAATACTGTTTTAAGCGTATTCATTTTATTTTCGGAATTTTTTCAATTCAAAATTAATTAAAGCTGGATGCTTAAGCAAGGAACTATAAATTTCAGCGGCTTTCTTTTCTTTTTTCAGTACATTTATTAATAAAGGCAAATTTCACTAAAAAATAATTATTAATATTTAATATAGATTGACTTTTCAATCTGATTAATAGTATTTTAAAAAGAATTAAATAGAACTTGTCTGTAAAAATTTTATTAGCAGGTAAGTAATAACGGTTAAATTATTTTTTTTAATAGGTAAGGGTTAATTATGAAGTTATTTCTCAAATACTTTTTTATTGCAATTTTTATCTTGCCGGTTTCGGAAATATATGCACAAAATAATCTAAGCCAGACTTTATCAAATCTTTCAAGCGATGCGGCAAGTGCTTATCTCGGTCCGGCTGTTTCCGGTTTCGGGGCTGATATAAATTCCAACTGGTTCCATGAAATAGTTAAACCCAAATTAGTAGGGTTTGATTTGGAACTTTCATTTGTCGGTATGGGAACATTCTTTAATAATAACGATAAAACTTTTAGTTCAACGGGAAAATTCAGGTTTAATAGGGATCAGGCAAATACGTTAACATCGAGTATTACAAATCAAGATGACAGAACGGGAATTATTAATCAAATAATTACTCAGGATTTTCAGGTAGGGATTTCAGGTCCAACGGTTGTGGGAAGTAAAAATCAAGATGTGATTATTACATTTCCGGGTAAAACTTTCACTTACAACACTCAGCCATTTACTGTTCCACAACAAAGTATATCATTGGCCGTTAATGGTTATCTGAATAATCTGCCAATTCTTCCTGTTGCTGTTCCCCAACTTTCTATTGGTACTTTGGTAGGCACATCTGTAACATTAAGATATTTGCCAAGTATGAAACTTAATTCGGATTTAGATAATATTACTTATTATGGCATAGGAATTCAGCATAATCCTGCTTTATGGCTAAATGTACCGATGCCTGTAGATCTTTCATTAGGATTAGTAGCGCAGACTTTGACAGTCGGATCAGTTCTAAAAGCTACCGGGGAATCTTTATCTTTAAATGTGGGGAAAACTTTTGGATTTGGCCTTTTTTCTATATCACCTTATGCTAATATAGCTGTTGAAAAATCTACGATTAAAGTAAATTATAGTGAAACATTTAATACCGTAGTCGGTTTTGAGACTGATAATATTTCTTTTGATGAGGACGGTGCTAATACTGTAGAACTTGTTTTGGGTACTAATTTGAGGCTTGGAATAGTTAATATTAATGTTGATTACAGCATTTCACAATTTAATACATTAAGCGCCGGTTTAGGATTTGTTATTTTTTAATCTCTTTTGGGTTTAATTCCTTGCCACTTGTGGCGTATCTTGCTTGTGTGTTTAAGCTTTGATACTTCGTCCGCTTGCGATGGGGTAGTTCATTTTAGCGTTTGCAGGTGGGGCAGGTTTGCGGAAACCTGAATGAGAGGAACCGGGTAAGTTTTGGTATCAGAGTTTTGAAAAAGTTTCAAATTTAAAGTCTTTTAGAATCTGTATTAATATTTCCGGCAATTCAATTGGATATATCCTTTTAACATTTGTACTTGCTTATTGGTTAGATAATTTTCCATTTTATTTGCCCTTGCCATTCTTTCATAATCTTATTAAATATGAGCAAGAATTTTGGGAAATTTATGCAAAAATTATTATCCGTCTTTTATACCTTAATCTTTTTATTTATTTCATTTAATAGCGCTTTTTGCCAGGAAAGTACTTACCAGTTTTTACTATTAGATATGAGTCCAAGAGCCGCTTCGCTTGGGGGAAGCTTTGTTTCCAATAACGATGACCCGGATGTAATTTTTTATAACCCTGCCGGAATGGAATTTTTAGACAATACAGTCGTCTCATTTTCTTTTGTAAAATATCTTCTTGATATTAATTTTGCAAGTTTTTCGTATTCAACGGAAATAAACAACATCGGCAGATTTGGCGCTGCGATTAGGTATGCAAATTATGGCACTTTTACCGGTGCAGATGATTTCGGCAATCTTACAGGTGACTATACTGCGAGTGAAGGGGCGATTCTTTTAGGTTATTCAAATTTGCTTGATGAAAACTTTTCTTATGGAGCAAGTCTCGAATTAATTTATTCTACAATAGCAGGCAGGTCTTCAAGCGGGATAGCGATGGATTTGGGTTTGCACTATCAAATTCCTGCAAATCTTATCGATGTAGGCTTTTCAATTTTGAATGCGGGTACGCAGATGAAATCATATTATTCTACCAAAGAAAATCTTCCGGTTGCCATGGCCTTCGGTGTATCAAAAAAAATGGAACATATCCCGGTAAGAATATCGCTGGACTTTCATGATTTATATGAGCAGGATATAAGTTTTGTTCAGAGGTTAAATAACTTTAGTCTCGGCGCTGAATTCTTTTTGAGTAGAGTAATCCGCTTGCGATTTGGATATGACAATCAGAACAGGACTGATTTAACAATCGGGCAGTCTGCTGGTTTGGCAGGTATCAGCCTGGGTTTAGGTGTGGTGATTTCCGGTTACACATTTGATTACGGCTTCTCGTCACTTGGCCAGATTGGAGCCCTTCACAGGATTGGAGTTACTACAACGCTATAACTTTAAATTCATAGGGAAATTTATCTATGGTAGGGGGTTTTCAGATATCCTTCTGCAAGTGAATGTGAATTACCGTATTCTTTCAGATCAAGAAGCTTTTTATAATAAGCTACGGCTTCATTCCTGCTGCCAAGCTCGTCTGCAATCATTCCAAGATATAAGTAAGAATTTATTTGAAATCCCGAAGTTTCACTCTTGTCTATTTGCTGAGAATATTTAACGCACATTTCAAATAATATTTTCGCTGAATCAAGTTTATTGGACAGCCTGAATTGGTAGCCTATATAATATGCAGCTTCTCTTTTTGCATTGTAGTTATTATAACCGTAAAAACTTTTATCGGCTTTATATAAAACGTCTTTAAAAATTTCATTTGCATCAAAATAATCGCCGCTTTTAGCTGCAATTCTTCCCCGCCATCTTTCAAAAATCGGGTTGTTTGGGAAGTCATTGGTCAGCATTTTAGCCCATTCCTCTGCTTTGAACGGATTATCGTCATAACTGAAATTAAGAGTCATTAAAAAATAACGTGATTCGTATTTTGCATATTTGCCATGTAAAGCGACATTGGTTAATTCCTCAATTCCTTTCTTTTTGTCACCGGGAGGGAAAAAGATCATCAGGGGTCTAACGAGCGGGAACTGGTCGGGTATAACAGCAGCATAATAATCATAAATACCAAAGCCGAGCAGTACATCAATATTTTTAGGATCTATTTTATAAGCGTGTTCAACAATAGGTAGGGCAAGCCTTCCATCATCAGCGGCTTTAATCCAGCTATCTCTGAAAGCTCTAAGCCTTCCTCTGAACCCGATTGAACCCCCTTTAAAAAAGAGGGCGTCAACATTATCGGGGTCTTTGTCAAGAATCCCATCGCACTGGTAAATTACATCTTCAAGTTTTTGAAAAAATATATCATCATATGATTCTTTGTCCGGGTCCATCAAAATTTTCCACCAATCTATCATTGCAAGGAAAAATCTTCCCTGCGGCTTAACGGGATAGTTAGCGATTAAACCTTTAAATGTTATTTCAGCGCCGGCAAAATCAATATTATAAATTTGATTTATACCGCGGGAGATTGTGGAATCGAAGTCTGATGGTTTATTATAAGATTTTGCGGGCTGAGCAAATACAAATGAATAGAGGGGAAGAAATAATATAAAAACAACAAGCTTTTTCACTACGTTTCAATTATTATGGACAATTAAACTAATATGCAGGAAGAGTACCCGGCTCGTCCTGCATATTTAAGTAAAATAGATATCAATTTTTTATTAATTTTTCGAGAAGATAACCAAGTATTTTATCCGAAGAAACCCTCGTCTGTTCCATGGAATCGCGCTCTCTGACCGTAACGGATTGGTCAGCGAGCGTTTGTGTATCAATGGTGATACAGAAAGGTGTCCCGGCTTCATCCTGGCGTCTATACCTTCTGCCCACGGCGCCTTTATCATCATAAAATACTTTTAAATTTTTTCTTAAGTCCTGTTCAATCTTTTGGGCTACTTCCGGCATTCCGTCTTTATTTACAAGAGGGAAGATGGCAGCCTTTACCGGTGCAAGCCTCGGATGAAATCTTAGTACCGATCTCATTTCTCCTTTAACCTCTTCTTCGTAGTAAGCATCAACAAAAAAAGCCATGAATGACCTGCTTGCTCCTGCAGAAGTTTCAATAATAAAAGGAATATATTTCTCCTTAGATTCCTCATCAAAATATTTTAAAGATTTGCCTGAAAATTGCTCGTGCCTTGTTAAATCAAAATTAGTCCTGTTGTGGATGCCTTCAATTTCTCCCCAGCCAAAAGGGAATTCGTATTCTATGTCCGTAGCTTCTTTGGCATAGTGTGCAAGTTTGTTCGCTGGGTGATCGTGGAATCTTAACTTACCGTTTGTCATCCCAAGTGAATAGAACCATTGCAGGCGTTCGTTTTTCCAGTACTCATACCATTTCTTATCTTCACCGGGTTTGACGAAAAACTGCATTTCCATCTGTTCAAATTCGCGTGTTCTGAAAAGGAAATTCTTTGTATTAATTTCATTTCTAAAAGCCTTACCAATTTGCGCAATACCGAACGGAAGCTTTTGCCTTGAAGCGCCCTGTACGTTTAGGAAATTAACATAAATTCCCTGTGCGGTTTCCGGTCTTAAATACACTACCGCATTTGAATCCTCTAATGGCCCGATAAAAGTCTTAAACATTAAATTAAATTGCCTTGCGGGAGTAAAGGTATTTTTATTTCCGCACTGCGGGCAGGTAATCTCTTCAAGCAGAAGTTTGCTGAAATCAGGGCTCTCTAACAATGCAGAAAACATATCTTCTGCTTTTCCTGAAAGTAATTTATATTTTTCAGAGAGGCCGGGAACGTCTTTTATTTTTTCAAGAAGGGTATTAAGAGCTTTTTCTTTTTTCTTTTCATTTATGGAGTCGCCAAGTACATCAACCCTGAACCGTGCTTTACATTGTTTACAGTCAACCATTGGATCTGTAAAATTTTCCACATGTCCGGAGGCTTCCCAAACTTTTGGGTGCATAAGAATGGAGGCATCAATACCCTCGATGTTTTCGCGGTAAGTCATAAACTTCCACCATTCTTCTTTTACATTCTTTAAAAGTTCAACACCGAGCGGGCCATAGTCCCAGCATCCGTTTAAGCCGCCGTAAATTTCACTTGACTGAAATACAAATCCTCTCCTTTTTGCCAGGGAGACTATTTTTTCTATTCTATCATTCGGGTTGTTTTTCTGCTTTTCGATGACCTGCTCCTGCAAGATTTTTATTAAAAATAAAGACAAATATAGTAAAAATGAATGAAATTTTGAGGTGGGAAAATATCGGTGCAATACTAATTCCATTTTTTTATTTAATGATATTTTTTCCTAATCCATAGAAATAAAGAGGATTTTCGATAATAAAATTGGACTATTTGATAAAACGCATTTCTTTTTTTAATACTATCTTTATTTTTTCTTTTTCAGTAAAATGACTTCCATGCTTTTTTTCTGCAACCTCAAGCAATTTTAATGACTGAGCAATGTAACTAAACAGCAGGGAGTTATTATTCGTCTTCGATGCATCTTTTTTTAGAACTGCCAGGTGCTTTTTTATAGTTTGAATATCTCCTCGCTCAATAGGCCCTGATAAAGCATTTACGGCGCCCGTTTTTTTTATGTTGGCCAATGTTGAAAAGACAATTGGGGATATCATTTCAAAAAAATTTGTATTTATATTCCCTATTTTATTAAAGGCTGTTTCGGCGGCAAATAAATTCCCGGCTAAAAAGTTGGAAGCAAATACTCCTGCCAGATGGTAAAATGTTTTTGTATTGCTTTTCAGTTTGAATGGTTTTAATGAAATATCCTTTGCCAGATCAAACAATGTTTTTTCAGCCGTTTTGTTGTCCGTTTCAACAGCGGCATAACAGCCTATCAAAGGAACACGTCTTTTAGATGGGAATGTCTGCATTATATGCAATGATGCAGTTTGCCCTTTTCCCTTTTGCAACGAATCAAGACAGGAAATATCAAGCGCACCGGAAAGATGGACAAAAATAAATCTACTTAAGCGGAGCTTTAATTTAGATAATTCTTTTGTCGTAGCTTTTATTTGGTTATCAGGGACACATAAAAAAACAATTCCACCACCAATATCGATATCTCCAAGCTTATCCGAGTAATGCCGGGTTCCAAATTTCCCGGCAAGCCGTTTTGCAGATTCAATTTTTCTGCTGATTATAACAGCGATATTATAACCGGATTTTTGCAGAGCCGGAACTATGGAATAGGCAATTTTCCCCGCCCCTATTATAATCACATCTTTATTCTTTTCGTTCAATCAATCACCATAAATAGCGGCAGATAGATAGCCTACAACTTTCGTGTTATCACCCGATATATCGCCTGAATCGCTGCGATGTAATACTACCGCTTTTTTCTTGTTTAACATCGAGGCAGATTGCATCATTGCCACAATGGGACCGCCGCCGCAGGCTTCACAATTTCCTTTTTCAAGATCGTCACGGAGTTTTTCATATTCAAAGTTATTAATTCTTCTCTCAACAATTGAATCTAATTCGTGTGCTTTAGACTTTGAGTAATAGTGAGACAAATCCGAACTTGCAACTATTAAAGTTTTGTCATCAATAACCTCTGCCAATATTGATGATAATTCGGAAATGAAACGTTTACCCTGGTCACCCATAACTACCGGAACAATTTCAAATTCTTTTAGTACAACCTGCAGGAAAGGCAGTAGGATTTCTATCGCATGCTCTGTTTTATGTCCCAAAATTCCTTTGAAAATCAATTTACCGGTACCGGTCAGTTTTTCAGTCATTATTTTATTTAACTGAATTGTTCCTAAAGGAGTTTCATAAGCATCACCGTCAAAGATAGAGATACCGGGAAAATATTCACCATGGCTTGGTGAAATAATTACTACTGTTTCTATATTTTTCCCTTTAATAAGATTATAAGCATAAGCAGCAGTTTTGCCGGAATATAAATATCCCGCATGAGGCGAAACTATTCCGAAAATATTTTTAGCTTTTATAGGCGGCTCCGAATTAGTCAGGAGTGATTCTATCACACTCTTCAGCTCATCCGGATCTGAAGGATAAAAATACCCTGCAACCGCAGGCTTTCTAACCTTGAACATAAGTTCTTTTTCTATTGCCCGATTCTGAAAATACGGTTGCTGTAAAGGTTTTTATATTAAGCGGCTCGGTCTGCCAAATATTTGACGGTAAATTTGCTTTTTCACAAAGTGAAGTTAAAAATTGAGGAACATTGTAGTTGTTCTCAACGGCAACCTGCGGTAAAAGTATTGCCTTGTAATATTCCTTTTCCGTAGCAGGGGCAGCATCCCAAATTACCAATCCATGAACTCCGATTTGAATTTCATTATAGTTTGAAATTTCATAAAGGGGGGAAAGGATAGAAATTTCTATCTCTGAGTGAATAGCTTCTTCTTCTGTTAATGGGTAAAACCGGGGGTCATTAGTTGAAGCTTGTACTGCCGCATCGCAGATAGTGTCAAACAATGTCATGTCGGAAGTAACATACCCTATGCACCCTCTTAACTGCTTTTTAATTGTAATGGTAACAAACGCTCCCTTTCCTGTCTGCATAAGTTCCGGATAATTATTGAAGTCTATAACGGGAGGCTGTCTCTCTCCAAAAAGAGATTGAATAGAATCTCTTGCCGCAAGCATCAAGATGCCTTTTGTAGCTTCTGTAAGTTCCATAAACCTCTCACTTATATATTGATAATTATTTTTTTATAGAATAAACTTTAAACTTTATTTTTTCTATCAGCAAAAAAAGAAGCCCGTCTTTTGTAAAAAAACAATCCGGAATAAAAATTTCTGTCCGGCAGTTCAATATTTTTTCTAAAATAACCTTTTTAGACGAAAATTCAAAAGCTGTAAAAATATTTTTTAAGCTTCCGTCCGGCAGAACATTATGGCAGTTAAAAAGAATTATATCTTCAGCCTTTATAAATTCAATCTTTCCTGCTATTGTGTTTTTTGTTTTATATTGTTCAAAATATTTCCCAGTATCTTGGTCATTCATCGATTCACGGCAAAAAGGTTCCGGAAATAAGAAGCTGCCTGTGTTTACCAGGTTAAATGAATTTACCCGCAGTAAATTTACCCGGTTTGCATCATCCCCTAAACTTTCCTGAAGATTTCCTGTCCTATAGTCTACAATGAAAAATTCTCTTCCTTCAAATTTATTTTTGTAGCAGTATATTTTGTTTTCGCGGATGAAAAGGAAAATATATTCATTATTCTGCCATATTATTTTTTTTGAATTAATATCGAAAGCAATCATTTCATAATGTTCAGGCATATCGCGGCTTGCATATTTATGAAATATAATTATATCATTATATATTGTTTCAATGCCCGTCCAGTATTTTTCATCAAGCTGAAAATCGTAGAAGATTTTTTTCCCGGAATTTATATCGATGCAATTAAAAAATACTTCCTTTGTAGAAGTATCGCGTTCTTCAACAATAAGTTTATTGGTACCGGTAGGAAGCAAGCGCCATATCTGTCTGCCTCTTGAATAGTTGTATACTTTTTTTAATTTAGTCATTAAAACAGCGCCTTAGTTAAAAGGTTCAAATCTGGCAGTAAAGTGTCTAAGCATTGGAGCTTCATATACAATTTTATAACCTTTTAGCCGCCTTCTATTATTAAATACTTCAAGAATTATTTCGAGTACATAATCTATATGACTTTGGGTATATACTCTCCTTGGGATAGCCAGGCGTACAAGTTCCATCGGCGGTGGAATCAGGCTGCCGTTTTTATCATACTTACCGAACATAACGCTGCCTATTTCAACGCTCCTTATTCCTCCTACGGTGTATAATTCAGCTACAATGGATTGACCCGGGAATTGTTCCGGCGGAACATTGGAAAGAAATCTTTTTGCATCGAGGTAAATTGCATGGCCTCCGGGCGGTTCAATAATGGGAACTCCGGCTGCAACAAGTTTCTCACCTAAATATTCTATACTTCTGATCCTGTATTGCAGATAATGCTCATCCAGAATTTCTTCCAATCCCTGGGCAACCGCTTCAAGATCGCGCCCGGCTAAACCGCCGTACGTAGGAAATCCTTCCGTTACAATTAAAAGGTTTCTGCATTTCAATGCAAGGCTGCTGTTATTCATTGCAAGAAAACCGCCTATGTTTGCAAACGCATCTTTTTTTGCGCTCATTGTTACGCCGTCTGCGTAGGAAAACATTTCCTGCGCAATTTGAAGTACTGACTTATTTTCGAAGCCAGGTTCTCTCTTCTTTATGAACCAGGCATTTTCTGCAAAACGGCAGGCATCAATAAATAAAGGGATACCGTATTTATTACAAACTTCTTTCACTTCTCTTATATTCTGCATAGAGACCGGCTGGCCGCCGCCGGAATTATTAGTAATAGTAAGCATGCAAAGGGGAATGTTTTCTTTGCCTGTCTCATTAATGAACTCATCAAGTTTTTGAACATCCATATTACCTTTAAAATCTGCTCTAATTTCGGGATGCTTTCCCGTTTCATTCAGGATGTCCACTGCTTCAGCGCCGGTAAACTCAATATTAGCTCGTGTAGTATCAAAATGCGTATTATTGGGAAAGTATTTCCCTTTCCCGCCTTCGATTGTGAATAGAATTTTTTCTGCAGCCCTGCCCTGATGTGTTGGGATAATATACTGCATGTCTGTTATTTTTTTTACCGCTTCTTCAAACCTATAAAAGCTCTTTGACCCTGCATAGGACTCATCGCCGTCCATTATGCCTGCCCACTGTTTGGAACTCATTGCAGAGGTCCCGCTGTCCGTTAAGAGATCTATTAATACATCGTCTGCACGGAGCATGAAGGGGTTATAGCCGGCATCTTTTATTAATTTAGTTCTTTCTTCTTTAGTCGTGAACCTGATAGGCTCAACGGATTTTATTTTAAAAGGTTCAATTATTGTTTTCATAATTCCCTTCTTTAATTACGGAAGTTTTTCAAGCCTACATAGAAAATTCGGTTTTTGTCCGGAATTCCTAAATGTGATTATTTTTTTACTAAAACTCACTAAAAAATATGTACAAAACAATAGTATCATGTTAATTTACTATAAATAAAAATTGAGTTTTTAGTTCTTAAGCATTAATTTTATAATAAATGAGATTTTCTTTTCACTCTTACATAATTACTGGTGATGAGCAGCATTCAAGAGTTTGACTAATCTTAGCAAATGATACCTAATTCGGTGTCAAGGTTCATAATTGAAAGAGTATTGTATGAAAAGAACATTGATTGTTTTGGCTCTAATTCTTCTGACATCAGCCCGCCCGGTTTCATCACAGCAGCCCTCTAACATGTATGTTGATCAAATAACTTTAATTACATCTCAGCTCGGCTTTAGGGAACAAAGCCCTAAGACAGTTACACTTCTGCCGGCATCCCGCGATTCGCTGCTCCCGGACTAAAGGTATTCTTTTATCAATCTTCGGCGGAATCATCATGGGTTTTTTCTATAGATTTGTCGCCAACAGTATGACACTTAACTTTATCACACCGGAGGCAGGGAAACTTACTCCCTATTCAGCCGTTCTTGTTTTTTCCATCGGATTGTTCATCTCCAATTTTTTATGGAACACGTTCTTCATGTACAAACCGGTAGATGGGAACAAATCAACCTACGCCGGATTTGTGCAGAACGGGACGCTGAAGCTCCATCTTATTGGTCTTGCAGGAGGCTTGATTTTCAATATCGGCTTTTTGTTCAGTCTGATTGCCTCAGACAAGGCTGGCCCTGCAATCTCTTATGGGCTTGGGCAGGGTTCTACCATGATTGGGGCGGCATGGGGCATCTTTGTATTCAAAGAGTTTAAGGGCGCTCCCCCTTCAATTAGCCGTTACCTGGCAATCATGTTCATTACGTTTATTATTGGTCTGGGACTCATCATTGCCGCCAAACTATGATCACAAATTTAGGATTGATACATTACGAATAAGAAAATTGTTGTTATCGGGAGTTCCAATATCGACTTTATCATGAAGATGTCTCGGTTGCCCCGGGTGCAAACTACAAACTGACGTCAGAACATATTGACAAAGTGGATGAGTTAATCAGCACAGCCGCAATTGTTGTATTCCAGTATGAAATCCTGCCCGATACCTTGAAGTATGTTCTTAATGCCTGTGGCAGGCACAAGACGAGAGTTCTGTGGAATTGTGCGCCGGCAAGAGAATTCGACAGAACGTATCTCACGAAAGTGAATATTCTGGTGGTAAATGAAACCGAGGCAGGGATGTTATCCGGCATAATTGTCAATGAGAAAGAATCTGTGGAATTCGCTGCAAAAGAATTACTGAGGCTTGGATGTGAAACGGTCATCATCACGCTGGGTGCACGGGGTTCTTATATTACGGCTTCCGGTGTGTGTGAATGGATTCCGGCTTTCAAGGTCGATGTAGTGGATACTACAGCTGCCGATGATGTGTATTGCGGCTGCCTCGCGGTTGCGCTTGCTGAGGGGAAGACACTTGCCGAATCTGCACGATTTGCGTCGGCTGCGGCTGCAATTTCTGTAACCAGATTGGGAGCACAACCTTCTGTGCCTTTCAGGGATGAGGTTGACAGATTCCTAATCACATAATGCCGGTGCGATCTAATGAGCGTTCAATAACCGTATAAACATTGTGAATGTAAGATTACTTTTAATTGGATACAAAAAACACATTAAAAAAGCCTAATACAGCAGAAATATAATATATTAGGCATCATTAATAAAATAATAATGGAGAATAGATGAATTCCGAAATAACTCTTAAATCGCTATCGAAAATGATTGACCATTCACTGCTTCATCCTACAATGACCGATGCGGATATAATAAAAGGATGCGAAATTGCCAAAAAGTATAATGTCGCAACTGTATGCGTAAAACCCTACGCACTTGAAATGTGTAAAAATATTCTTGAAGGAACCGGCGTGGGAATTTGTTCTGTGGTAACATTTCCACATGGAAACAGTACAACGAGCATGAAGATTAAGGAAACGGAAGAGGCTATGCAGCTTGGTGCATCGGAAATCGATATGGTAGTAAATATCGGGAAAGTATTAGGAGGGGATTGGAATTATGTCTCTGATGAAATAAAACAAATTAACGATACTGTAATTGCGGAGAATAATATTCTCAAAGTCATATTTGAGACTGATTATCTTAATACCGGACAGATAATTAAACTTTGCAAAATCTGCTCGGCTCATTCGGTAGCATTTGTAAAAACATCGACCGGCTATGGATTTGTAAAGCAGTCTAATGGAATGTATTCATACAAAGGCGCGACAGATGAACACTTAAAATTAATGAAACAAAACTGTACCGGGAAAGTTCAGATAAAAGCTGCCGGAGGTGTTCGCACTCTGGATGATGTGCTGCGGGTTCGTTCGATAGGTGTTACACGAATCGGCGTCACGGCTACAGTTGATATATTGGAAACAGCCAGAGCAAGAGGAATTGTATAAAATTTAATAATTTTTTTATTGCGTTTTGTAAAAAGTATGGATAATTTTTTTGGTCATTTCTTTTAACATTATTATAAAGGAGACACTGCATGGATAATTTGACGGATTCAGTTTCTAACCCGTCGGTTGACAATCAACCCGAAGAGGAGTTAAGCCATTCTGATAAAATGATAGGTGTTTTCACAGAACCGGCTTCAACCTTTGATTTAATTGCAAAATTTCCTCTAAAAACAATTGATTGGCTTCTGCCTTTAATTCTTCTTTTTCTTGTTATTTGCATAACTCAGGTTTTTTTAAACACCAATAAAGCCATTCATTCGCAAATTGTAGATAAGCAGATGGCAAAAGTTGAAAAAGGTTTCGACCAGGCTGTTGCAAGCGGCAAAATGACTGCTGAACAAAAAACACAGCAGTTAGATACAATACAAAGCAATATGGAGAACTATGGCACTCTTCAAATAGTATTTACATTTGTCGGAGTTTTTGTGGGCGGCTTCATAATGTTTTTAATAATGAGCGGTATTTATTTCCTTTTTGTAAAATTTGCTTTGCAAGGGGAGGGGAGTTATAATTCTGTTCTTGTTGCAAGCGGGTTAAGCTGTTATATTGCAATAATAAATATGATTATAGCAACAATTTTATCCTTTGCTCTCAGCAGAATGATGCAGGATGCAAGTGTCGCTTCATTTTTAGATTCCGACCGCTCGACTATTGTGGGCTTTATTCTTGCTAAGTTAGATGTTTTTGCTATTTGGGGTTATATAGTTCTTAGTATCGGGCTGGCTAAATTATTCAAATCTTCAAATACCGCAAAGTATTACATTACAACTTTCGGGATCTGGATTCTTGGTGGACTTCTATTTTTCTTCCTCGCGAAAGCTGTTCCGTTCTTAAGTAATTTTGGAGCATAATTTTTTTTATGTGAGACTCACCTGTTAGGTGAGCCTCACGATTCAAAAAGATTCTTAAGACAATTACTGATGTTGCGTCGTTCTGTGGTTTTGGTATTAGCTTCGGAAATAATAATAATATTTTTCCATAGAAAATAAATCTCCATGAATTGCATAGGCGTCGACCTAACATTATTCGTTATGCGCGTAATATATTTAGATGTCATAGGTTACGATATTTATTAACGTTGATAATGAATATAGATAATAATGTGTCGCCTCGCTGAGGCTTCTTGATTTCTTTTATTTTTCTTTACCACTAATATGTCGTCCCGATTCATCGGGACTTTGTAAAGTCCTCCTTGGTTAATGTTCTAAGTTGCAGGGCAGTGATATACTTGTCCGCCGCTAGGCAGATTTGTAGCATTGTTTTTTATTTGTTAGAATGTAATAAGGTACTATAATTATTTCCACCTTTATCCGGTAAAGATAATAGCCGGCAACCGGAAATTTTAAATGCCGCTAACCGGGAAGGTCATTTCTTTATGTAAGCGTTCAGACCAATAACAACATTTTTGCCGTCAATGACACATTTTGTCGGCATGTTTCCGTGTGTAGTTGCTACCACTAATGTTTTCCCGGATGCACTGGGCGTTGGTTCCTGCAAGTCAATGATTATGATTAGCTTGCCATTTTCAATTTTAACTTCCATGTAATTTATCTCCTATTTTATAATTCCGAAACTTGGCTTAAAATTCCTCAAAAAACTGAATAGTAAGTTAGGGCAGAAAAATCTTAAATTACAATATATATGGATTATCTACTGAAACAATGCCACTAACCCACCCTTGATATGATACTGTAAAATATGGAATCACTATACCAAGACCTAATACGGTTTGAGGTACTGCAGCAAAAAAAGGTTCGCTGTAAAATCATATAAAGTGGCTGTTAAATAGTTCCCTGTTTGATAATTAATTAAAGCTTTATCCTGGTGAACTGCAACGCCAACAATTTTATCCCTTTGTGAAAGAGCAAAATCATTACCAAGTTGTACCATTATTATACCAATTAAACATGAAAAACAATAAGTAATGAAAATACTTATAATATAAACCTTGCACTGTTTTATAGATGAAAGAATAAGCATAAATAATTTATTCATATAATTCCCAATTCATTAAGGATTGCTTTTATATTGTTCTAACGGATTGCGGCTAAATTGCGGAAACGCACACTTCCAATTTCCACTTTCGTCGCGCGAGACTGATAACTTAAATTCATAAACTAAACTCTAAAATAAATTTGTGGTTTACCACAAAAGATGTGAAAATTAAATTGAAAAGATTAAATCCGTCAATTCATAACAAGGATTTTACTTTCCTGCATACCAATCTCTTGCTTTTGTGGTAACACCTTTTTATTATTCGCAGCGTATATAAAGCTTTTGCCTTATCACCGAAAGGATACGATTTGACGTATATTCTGGATTTAGAATTTATCCATTCTATGGCAATGGATATTATAGCTGTTATTTGGAATAGTAATACTAAAAGTTGTTGCTGCAGAACGATATTTCAAATATATTTTTAAAAAACATTCAATAAAAGTACATAACTGTATCATGAAATATATCAACCTTCTTTCTATATTCTTTCTTCTTCCCGTATCTCTTTTTTCTCAGAATAAAAATAACAATGATACGGTAAAAACATATAAGCTAGATCCGGTAACAGTAACAGCAACTCAGACGGAAATTCCGAGAAGCTTAGTTTCTCCGTCAATCAGTGTTGTTTCATTAGAGGATATCAAGGCAAATCCGGATAAGTCTATTTTTTCACTCATCAGCCAGGATGTACCGGGTGTGTTTGTGACAGAGCGGGATGTACTGGGATTCGGAATAAATTCTGCAGCAGGTCAAATTAATATTCGCGGAATTGGAGGCAGTCCTAACAATGAAGTGCTTGTTTTAATCGATGGTAGTCCGCAATATATGGGTTGGTATGGCCATCCAATAGATGACAGTTATTTAGCGACAAATATCGAGCGGGTGGAAGTGATTCGAGGTCCGGCGTCGATGTTGTATGGTTCCAATGCTATGGGCGGTGTCATTAACATTATTACACATACTTCGCAACAAGAGGGAATATCCGGTGATGCTTCAATTTCGTATGGAAGTTATGACGCGCAACAATATGGCGCGCACCTTGGATACCATGAAGACGGTTGGAATATACTGGGGTCATTCACTCATGAACATACCGACGGCTCACGCCCCTGGTCTGAATATACCGGCAATAGCGGCTATTTAAAAACTTCCTATCATATAGATGATCAATTTCAATTTTCACTTGATGGAAGTTTGACACAATTTGAAACCTATGATCCCGGAATGATTTCTTCCCCGGATACTAATGACTGGCAGCATATCAGCCGTGGGTACTTTGGTGCATCATTGGAAGACAATTTTGGTTTTTCTAAAGGCGGTATTCGAATGACATACAATTTTGGCCACAATGAACTATCTCCATACTATAATAACTTTAGTTGGGTATCGGATGATCATCTTGCAGCATTAAACTTATATCAAAAATTCATGCTATTCAAAGATAATACGATCGCCGCCGGGGTTGACGTTCAGGAAAATGGCGGTACGGCTTCCAATTCGTTTACGAATTTCGGAACACAGTCTATTCAGGATTATGCTGGGTATATCAGCATGCAGCAGTATTTCCTTGATAACCTTTTGGCAAATGCCGGTATCCGTTATGCCCACAATAGTTATTTTGGAGATATTGTGGTTCCCCAAGCCGGTGTAAATTATCAATTGGATCAGGAAACCTCTTTTCGTGCATCGATAGGAGAAGGATACAGGGCACCGCAGGTATTTGAGTTATTTCAACTTTCACCTGTTGATTCTAAATTGAACCCGGAAGAATTATGGAACTATGAAGTGGGTGCTTCCCATACATTCGGACAGACGGCTGTAGCGGATATTGCCGGATTCATAATTGATGTAAAAAACACAATTATCGATCAATGGTATTCAATGCATTCTTTTAATTCTGGCGGGTCCCATTATGGCGGAGTGGAGGGTTCTGTGCAATGGTTTATCACTAACGGTTTAAAAGCAAACGCAAATTATTCTTTAACCGGTAATGCTGAACAAACAGTCTCTGTTCCGAAACACAAAGCGTATATAGGCGCTGAATATCGTTGGGGTATTTTTACAGCATCTCTCAGCGCACAATATATTCGTTCGATCTATGGATTGAACAATACAGATTCGATTGAGAAGCTGCCGGATTACACCAATGTTGAAGCAAAAATCGGCGCACAAATTACGGATAAGTTTTCCCTATTGCTCAGTGTACGAAATTTACTAAATCAATCATATCAGACGATATATGGTTATCCTATGCCTGGAAGAACTGCCAATATCAATATGAATGTGCAATTATAAAAGAAAGGAAAACTACGAGGATATTTCTGTTTTGCGGCTCTATTTTTTTCTACAATCCTTTCTGCGATAGGCAGGCTTGCCTATCGGCAGGCAAGTCTCTCGTAATATTATAGCATGCTTTGTGGATCCACATCATATATTAATCTTACGTCTTTGTAACGTGACTTCTTGTTAAATTCTACGAACGAGTTTATTACCGCCTGACGTAAAATTTTACCGCCCGGATCTGTTTCCCTGTAGCTTTTTATTAAGATTTGAAACCTGTAATTTCCTTTTAACCGTGCAATCATTGCATAAGAAGGCTGGGTTATGTTTAACCACTTTTTATATGCTATAAGCTCTTTGTAAAAATCATTTATTGCTCCTTTTGCTTTTTCTTCTTCAGGATCTTTTGTTTCAATAAGGCATAATCTTACAAAGGGGGGATATCCTAATCTTTCGCGGTCTATAATCTCCTTTTGATAAAAACCTTCATAATCATTCTGCAAAACTTTTTGGAGTGCAAAATGTCTTTCATTTTGGGTTTGAATTATAACTTCTCCCTCAACTTTGCTTCTGCCTGCCCTGCCTGCAACCTGCGTCAGGAGCTGAAATGTACGCTCATCTGCACGGAAATCAGGAAGCCAAAGCGTTGTTTCAGCCGAGATAACTCCAACTAATGTCAAACGCGGAAAATCTAATCCTTTTGATACCATCTGTGTGCCGACAAGAACATCAATATCGCCCCTGCCGAATTCAAAGAGGATTTTCCCGAGGCTTGATTTTTTTGAAATGGAATCCGAATCAACTCTCTTTATTTTTATCCCGGGAAAGTAAAATGCGAGCTCATCTTCAACTCTTTCCGTACCCGTGCCGAAATACTTTATTGAAAGTGAACCGCAATGTGAGCAAGCGCCCGGTACTTTTTTTGTCAACCCGCAATAATGGCAGTGCAGAATATTCTGATTTATATGATATACCATAGGAACCGAGCAATTATCGCACGTTTCAATTTCATTGCAGTCTTCGCAATAAATTTGCGTGGAAAATCCCCGCCGGTTTTGAAGAATTATGACGCCTTCTTTTTTCTTTAAACGGTCTTCAATTTTATCAAGAAGAATTTTTGAAAATACATTCTCCATCTTTTTCTTTTTTCTCTCAATGGAGATATTCACAAGCTCTATTTTGGGCATCTTTGCGTTATCTATTCTTTCAGGCAGTGAAAGCAATATGTATTTGCCCGATTTTGCATTGTACATACTCTCTATAGACGGCGTTGCAGAGCCGGAAATTACGGGACAATTATTTATAAGCGCTAAAATAATTGCCGAATCCCGGGCGCTATATTTAGGTAGCGATTCAAACTGCTTGTAACTGGCGTCATGTTCCTCATCCACTACAATAATCCCGATATTTTTTAGAGGCGCAAATAAAGCCGATCTTGCGCCAATAACAACTTTCGATTTCCCTTTTAAGATTCTTCGCCATGAATCATATCTTTCACCAAGCGACATACGGCTGTGTATTACTGAAACCTGCTCTCCGAAGTTGTTGAATAGCCTCGATGTTATCTGAGGGGTCAGGGAAATTTCGGGAACGAGAAGCATTGCGGTCTTTTTTTGCTCAAGCGCTTTTGCAATAAGTTCTATGTATACCTGCGTTTTACCGCTTCCGGTTACCCCATGCAGTAAAAACGGCTGAAATTTTTCTTCTTCTATGTATTCTGCTACTTCGTCAACAATTGTTTGCTGTTGAGGAGTAAGAATTATTTTAACATGTTCTTCACTGTAGGCTCCCGAAAATGTCCTTTCTACTTCTTTTTCAAAGATATTTATTAGTCCCTTCTTTTCAAGCGATTCAATTGAAGCCTGCGAAGCCTCCGTCTTTTTTAGAAGGTCGGCAAGTGAAATGGATTTTTCTTTCTTATTGATAAGTTCCAAAATAATTTTCACTTGTTTAGGAGAGCGGCTTTCCAATTCAGGAAAGTATGCGTAAACTTCCGCAATAGTTTTATTGAGCTTAACATATTTTACTTTTTTTATCTTTACCTTTGCATCTTCAATCTCATCAAGAATATTAAGAGCACCTGTTTTTTCAAGACTCCTGAGTGATGAATAAATATTTTTTTTATTAAGCTGCTTTTGAAGGTAAGATAAATTAATCGTATCTCTTTCCGAAAGAATTTTTAATATGCCTGCTTTAACCGATTCTTTATTTTTCTCTTTTGATAAAAGTTCAGCGCATTGTTCTCGGTCGCTCAATATTTTTCTTTTTGACTCAACATCTAAACCGTAGGGAACAGCGAGCTTTAATGCTTCCCCGAGCGAAGATAAATAATAATCAGATAACCATTGATAAAATTCAAGATCCTTTTTATTGAAAATAGGAATTTTATCAAGTATATCGTTTATAGGTTTTATTTTTTCAGTAGATGGGGGAGTAGTGGGTAAGTTAACTATGAATCCGGTAAGTGTTCTTTTCCCAAACGGGACAATTGCGCGCACTCCAACTTCCGTATATTGTTCCAATTCCTCCGGTACAGAGTATGTAAAAGAATTTCGAAAGGGAAGAGGAAATACAATTTCTGCATACATAATTAAAAGAAGTTGCTAAATTGAAATTATTACAATATTATTTCATTTTGTAGTCATAAAAAGGCGCGAGGGATTTATAGCCGCTGCCGTTAAAATCATTGCTGAACATTGTGAACTTTAGTTCCTGGAAGGTACTATCCCAAATTATTCTTTTGTAGTCCTTCGAACGTATTATCTCGCCGTTTGTGGAGATAATGCTGTCGTCAAGTCCGAGATTTAAATAATGAAATCCGCCTTCATATTTTATTCCCTCAACAGCGCCTATATCATCAAATTTATATGAACCCTGTCCCATAAGCTTCTCATTTTCAACATACAACTTTCTATCCGTAATATATTTACCGCTTTCTTTTTGTTCCCGGATAAATTCATCGCTCTTTAGCATGTGCTGAAAAAGGTACTTTTTATCCTTTTCAAGATCTACTTTTGATTTAGCGTCCGATCTCATATCGTCTGCAGAAACAAAGGTTGTGCCGGAAGTCGGAGTATCAAGTTTAACATCGTAAGAAATCCGGTGAAATATTATGCACCCGCTGAAAATCAATGATACTGTATTGACTATTATTAATGAAGAGTATAAATAAATATTTTTCATAATAAACCTTTGATATGGTATATAAAAATACTATTTGTTCTACAATAAATTTTCTTCATCATATAAAAGATGATCAAAATTCTCTCTGCTGCGGATTAGCTTATAATTATTGCCATCCACTAATATTTCCGGAGGGCGTCTTCTCATGTTATAATTGGATGACATTACCATACTGTATGCTCCGGCAGACATGACGGCTATATAATCATTACGTTTACACCCGGATATGATAATATTTTTAGCAAGAAAGTCCCCGCTTTCACAAACGGGACCAACTATGTCGGCAGTAATATCTGTTCTATCCTCTGAAATAATTAAAGGCTGGATATGATGATGAGCGCCGTAAAGACTTGGTCTGAGAAGATCATTCATAGCGCCGTCTATAATGATAAAATTTTTTCTGTTTGTCTTTTTTGTATAGAGTACCTGTACTGCAAGAATGCCGCTGTTTGCAGTAAAAAATCTCCCTGGTTCCAAAAATACGTCGCAACTTAACTTTTTAATAACAGGTATTAATGCATCTGCATACTCTTTTATAGTAAAAGTTTTTTCACTATTATAAACTGCTCCTATTCCCCCTCCCAGGTCCACATGCTTTAAATTAATTCCTTCCGATTTTAATTGCAGGAAAATTTCAGCAAGTCTTTCAGAGGCTTCAATAAATGGTTCAACCTTTGTTATTTGTGAACCGAGGTGCATATCTATCCCGGTATAAATTATATTTTTCAAGTTCTTCTGCATCCTGTATAATTCTAAAGCAGTAACACGGTCAACTCCAAACTTGTTTTCTGCTAGCCCGGT
>PLNZ01000452.1 GCA_003142915.1 Ignavibacteriales bacterium
ACCGGTGAAGAAAATCTGGAAGCAAAAAAAATATCTATTATTGATCAAAAGAGCGGCTATAGCAATGCCATTTATCTTTTGTCGGTTTTCTTATCCTTTTTCCTGATATTAACCTTCGCTTCTACAAAAGAACGTGTCCAGCCTCCCAAGGATCAGGAAACAAATTTGGTGAAAGATTTGAAAGATCTCATCAAAAACAAGCCCTGGATTGTGCTTCTTGGAATTGGAATGCTTTTTAATGTTTACAACTCAATAAAACAGGGAATTGTTGTCATATATTTTAGCCATTATCTGCACAACCAATTACTTGCCGCTTCATTCATGATTGGATTGGCGCTGGCTTCCATAGTTGGAGCTATGATTACAGCTCCTCTCGGGAAACGATATGGGAAACGTAATCTATTTATTTATGCGCTGATTTTTTCAGGTGTTGTAAATGCATTACTAGTTTTTTGCGGCCCGGGAAATACAGTAAGTATTTTCACTATTGGAATCATCTCTGAAATTGGAGCTGCTATATTCCCAACCCTGTTTTTTGCAATGCTTGGCGATGCTGCAGATTATTCAGAATTCAAAAATGGCCGCAGAGCTACGGGACTTGTATATTCGGCCGGTTCATTTGCAACTAAGTTTGGAGGTGGTATTGCCGGTGCAATTATTGGGATGGTGTTGGCTGCATTTCATTACAATGGGCAAGATGAAGTTGCTATTCAAGGCGCAATTCCGGGTATCATTATGCTTATGAGCTGGATTCCGACAATTATAACTTTGATCGCAGCTGGGTTTATGACGCTTTATCCATTAGATCAAAAGAAAATGGATGAAATAACTTATGAATTGAATAGTAGAAGAGCAAATGAACTTGCTCATCTTCAATAATCATAAAGTGTCATTAAAGAAAACAGGAAAACCTCCGCATACAAGGAGGCTTTCCTGTCAGGCGCTGTAGACAATAAAATATTACTACCTACTCTGTCAAAATTCTGTTTTATATATCTGAATAAATTATCCACCGGATAAAATTTACTATCGGGATAAGTAAACCATACCGAACCTTGCATAAGTCCGTGACCAAGTGTTCGAGCATCACATCTTTGAGAAGTGATTTCATATTCGAATGGTAAATAATAATTACCTGTTCCTATTTGCCTATTAGGTTGATGCCCGTTTTCCGGCGGAGTTCGTTCTTCGCCGTTAACTATATCTGTCGGAAAATATTTAATATTTATTCCATCCTGAACCTGCTGGTTGAAATGGACAATAGTATTAGGATTTATTTTCTTTAATAAATCATAGATCTCTTGCGTTTTAAGAGTAGTGTCTGTCCAACAATTCATATCAAGCCAAAACTCGTAAATAGATCCGNNGACTTAGCCTCGAGTTCTTTTTTTATTTCAGGATTCCATTCCCAAGGTTTCCAATCTTTACCCCACAAACAATAATAAAAGCATGGTTTAATATTGTACTTACGGCAAGCATCAACGAATAATTTAACGACATCTTTTTTGTATGGACTATTTGCAACATTAAATTCCGTAGCTCTGCTATTCCATAAACAAAAGCCGGATGTGTGTCGTGTAGTTAAAACTGCATATTTAACACCCGCTTTTTGAAATGCTGACATCATGGTCTCAAAATTAAGATTAACCGGATTGAAAATTTTCGGGTCGGTATTTTTGCTTATTTCTTTTTCAAGTGATGTATTGTCATTAAAATGAACAAACGCCCCGAACCTTAAACTTTCCCATTCTTTAATTGAGTTGTTGATTTTTGGTGAAGAGATCATTTTTTGGTCTCTAAACATATTACAGGAATATAAAAGTATATTACATAATGCAATTAATATTATTATTTTTGATTTCATATTTTAGCAATTATAAATATTAATATATGTTATTACCATTGTTAGCAATTAATATACTCATCTTAATCTAAAATATTCTTTTGCAATGAAATTTTTTATGATTTAAAAACACTTTATACATTAATGATACAAAAATCTCTGTTAATTATACTTAATATGAAAAATTTATAACAAACATATAGCATATTATCAATATAGTAACCAACACTTGCATACTAAAAAAAGTGAACCGGTAATAATTTATATAAAAGATGAGAGGGAATTGTTTCATATTGGAAGTAATCTAAAAGTTTTTGAAGGAGCATATCTAATAATTATATTAACAAGAAACAAATTAACGGGAAATTGGGACTATAAATTATGAGAACAAAGATTTCAATAATTTTTCTAAGTTTCCTGATTATTATAAATGCTCAACAACAAAAACCACCGATAGATTACGTTAATGTTTTTACCGGCACATCAAACTCCCGCTGGATGCTTTTCCCCGGAGCAACTTTACCATTTGGAATGGTAAAACTTAGTCCGGATAATCAAGGTAATGTTTGGAACGGCGGTTATGAATATACTGTCAGCAGCATTTCAGGGTTCAGTCATCTTCATGCAATGAGTTTAAGCGGAGTTAGTTTAATGCCCGTGACCGGAAAACTGGATCTTTATCCCGATTTTGTGAAAGTATTTCCAGGTGAATCTGATGGACCATTTGCAGGTATGTGGACTGCAGGTTATCGCTCCCGTTTCAAAAAAGAAACTGAAACAGGAAAACCCGGTTATTATTCAGTTTATCTTTTGGATTATGATATCAAAGTTGAGTTAACCTCTACAACACGATGCGGAATGATGCGGCTGACTTTTCCGGACTCCAAACAGG
>PLNZ01000116.1 GCA_003142915.1 Ignavibacteriales bacterium
AAGAGAAAAACAATAAAACCGGCAGAATAAATCTGCCTATTGAGATATGGCAGCGTTCAGGTGAATGGACTTTTCGATATAACTCTACAAGTTTGATTGATTCTGTAATTATTGATCCCGATAAGGTTTTACCGGATGTTAATCCTAATAACAATACATGGACTCCCGATTCTGAAAGCTCATTAAAATGATATTTTTAAATACCTTAGAACTTTTTTCGATAATGGATATAGGACGTAGTATTATGAACCCAAATTTTACAATAAGAATGACAATTGACCCTAAAACCTTATTCTAAATGCATTAAAAGGATTGTTTTTGTACTTTATTTATTGCAATGCAATAGAAGAACAATTTGTAACTTATTATATTTTAATGAGTTATAATATTAACCTCCCTTTTAATTTCTTTAATGCAAAATTTAAGATAAATTATAAGAAGTTAATAAATTATATAAACTATTTCATTTTTTTCTTTTTGCCTCTTAAATATTTATATTTGTTATAATCTAATTTTTTGTGATTCAAGATTGGAACATAAAAAAGCAGGAATGAAATGCAGAGTTCAAAAATAGAATTTTTAACGAAATATAATTCTTTATTAAAACAGGCTCTTGATTCGTCAAAGAAGTTGCCTGATGATCTATGCGAATTTTTAGTAAGTGAATATGAACTACAGGCTATTCTCCTATTTAAAATTGAAAAAAATCACACCTTAACTTTTTTAGGCAGGTCAAGTGAAGCTAAGAAAAGCTATACAAAGGATACTACAGTTGAATATTCTGCCGGTAATCTTATTAAAAATAATTTAGCCCCTTCTTTTTTTGAAATTCAAGACGGATGTGAAATTCAGGCTTCCGAATACTCGATGTATGAAGGTTGTTTATATGTTAAATTGGCTGAAAATGAAAATGCGCTTTTTAAAATTGCCAAAAAAACTTCATTTTCGAATATTGAACGCGATAATCTTCAAACTATTGGTGAAGCTATAGGTAACTTATTGAAATTTTGGATTGGCAAAAATCCTTCTGGTTCTATTTCTACAAGCCAAATTATTTCCGATATTGCACATGAACTTAGAACACCTACAAACAGCATAATGGGTTTTGCTTCTTTACTACTTGAAGATAAGCTTTCTTCTTCTCAGGCTGAATACGTTTCTACTTTAAAAGACAGCGCTTTTAACCTGCTTTCTTTAATCAATGATCTGATAGACCTTGCTAAAATAGATTGCAGTATAAATAAAGAAATTCTTACTCTTGTAAATATTAGAAGTTTTATTGATGAAGTTATTAAGCTTTTCTCGGATAAGATAAATAAGAGTAAATTAGAATTCATTATAAACATAGATAAAGATTTACACGATTCTATCAGGTTAGATGCTCCGAAACTCCGGTATATACTTATTAACCTGATTACCACATCATTAAGAATGACTGAAAGAGGGAAAATTTCTATTTCTGTTTCGGCGTTTGGTTTAAATAAACTGAATTTTAAAATAGCCGATTCAAGCGCCGGAATCTCTACAAATAAACTTGATGAAATTTTTAAGCCCTTTTCTTTAACCGAGTTATCAAATTCAAAAATAGGTAACATTACCGGTTTGGGGATTATCCTTACAAAAAAATATATTGAACTTCTTCAGGGCAGTATTTCAATTTCAAGTCTTGTTGGAAAAGGTACCGTATATAATTTTACAATTGGTGTTGAGCAGCTTAACGCTATAGAGTCAAAGATAACAGCGCTGCCTAAACCGGGTAAGAAGAATAAAGTACTTGTAGTTGAAGATGATTATGCTACATCCCGGCTTTTAAGCAATTATTTAAATAAATGGGGTTATGAACCTACTATTGTAAATTCCGCTGACCAGGCATTAAAAGCAATTGATAAGGAAATTTACCTGGCAATTTTGATGGACATTGTTCTTCCTGATTTAAATGGCTTTGAGCTTCTAAAGAAAATCAGGGAGCATAAGAACGCAAAATATACACCGGTTATAGTATGTTCGGTGGAAGCTGAGCAGCAAAAAGCTTTCCTAATGGGAGCCGTTGAATATTTTGTAAAACCGATCAAGTATAAATATTTAGTTGAAGTTCTTACAAGCTACCGCCTTAAAAAAGATTCCAATATTTTAATTGTAGATGATGATGTTCCGACTCTTAATCTTATTAAGGAAGCGGTTACACAGGCAGGATATAATGCTATAGCCGAAGCGCACTCAAGTAAAGTAATGGACTTGATTGATGTTATTAATCTTGATATAGCCATCATCGATCTTGATATGCCTGAGTTAAACGGTTTTGATCTGATTAAACAGATAAAATCCAAACCTAAATTTTCAAAACTACCTATAATTATTTATACAGGTAAAGAAAACTACCAGGAAGATCTTAAAAAGATTGACGGATTGTTTGCCGACCTTCTTAAAAAGAGCAGCACAAATATTGAAGAGCTTTCAGAAACTATAAACCAGATGATTAATAGGTTTGATGAACCGACGTCTATGGAAGAAATTGCCGTTCAAAAAGAAGGAATTAAAATTCTTTTGGTTGAAGATTATAAACATTCACAGATTATTGTTACACGGCTTTTAAAGAAAAACAATTTTGAATCTATAGTAGTTGTAGAAAACGGCGCAGAAGCTATTGAAGCGGTTAAGAAACTGCATTTCGATTTAATTCTTATGGATATGCAGATGCCTGTTATGAACGGCTTTGAAGCAACTGAGAAGATCAGGCAAATGCCCGAATATAAAGAAACTCCTATTATTGCCCTTACAGCTTTTGCAATGAAGGGTGATAGAGAAAAATGTCTTGAAGCAGGTGCAACAGATTATATTCCTAAGCCGATAGACAGCCAGGAATTTATTGAAAAAATAAAATATTTTGCGGAAAGCAAGCTGAAAGTAAGTTAGTTCTCTAATTACCTGAATATATTTAGCCTGTTTAATGCATTCTGCTTCCCATTTTATATACCAACAATAAAATAATGTTGAACATTAATCCTCTATTTTTAAATTTCATTCTAATTTAATACAATTTACAGGAAATGATAAACGAAATTCCAAAAGTCAGATTTGCACCTAGCCCGACAGGTTATCTTCATGTGGGCGGATTAAGAACAGCACTTTATAATTACTTGTACGCAAAACATAATAATGGCGAATTCATTCTTAGAATTGAAGATACCGACAGGAACCGATACGTTGAAGGTGCTTTGGAAAATTTAATTGAGTCGATTAAATGGTGCGGGTTAGAATATGACGAAGGTCCGGGGAAAGAAGGAAAATACGGCCCATATCTTCAATCTCAAAGGCTTGCTCTCTATAAGAAATATTCAGAAGAACTTATAGAAAAAGGTCTTGCATATTATTGTTTCTGCACTCCGGAGCGGTTAGAAGCATTGAAGAAAGAACAACAGCAGCAAAAACTTCCACAGGCAAAATATGATAAGCATTGCCTGCGTTCAAACAAGGCAGAAATTGAAGCAAAACTTAAAAGCGGAATTCAAAAGGTAGTGCGCTTAAATGTAGAGCCAAATCAGAAAATAATATTTGAAGATGTTATCCACGGCAGAGTAGAATTCGACAGCAATAATGTTGACGATCAGGTGCTTATAAAAAGCGACGGCTACCCGACATATCATTTAGCTAATGTTGTGGATGACCATTCGATGAAAATAACTCACGTAATCCGTGGAGAGGAATGGCTTTCTTCAACTCCTAAACATATTCTGCTGTATGATTTCTTCGGCTGGGAAAAACCGGTATTTGCGCATCTCCCTCTCCTGCTTAATCCCAACCGCTCTAAATTAAGTAAGCGCCAGGGCGATGTTGCTGTAGAAGATTACCGTGCGAAAGGATATCTAAAAGATGCTCTTGTAAATTTCGTTGCACTACTGGGCTGGAATGCCGGCGATGATAAAGAATTTTATAGCATGAATGAACTTATTGAAAAGTTCTCTCTTGAAAGAGTAAATAAATCCGGCGCTGTATTTGATCTTGAAAAATTAAACTGGCTTAATGCGGAACACCTGCGTAAAAAGACAGATGAAGAACTCCTATCCTTACTTAAATTCGAGATTCATAATAATCTTGAGTTAAAAAGTCAAAGTTATTCAGATGAATATTTGTTGAATGTCGTAAATGCAATGAAGGAAAGAGTTTCTTTCATTAATGAGTTTTTAACAAAGAGCCCATACTTTTTTATAACGCCTTTAGAGTATGAAGAAACTGCACAACAAAAAAGCTGGAAGTATGAGACTCCGGAACAGCTTAAGAAATTACGTAATGCTTTTTCTTTACTGAACAATCCGGCAAAAGAAGATTATGAACATGCACTTAAAAATGTAGCCGCTGAATTGAATATTGGAGTTGGTAAATTAATCCATCCGCTTAGACTTTCAGTTTCCGGCATGAGCACAGGTCCGGGAGTTTATGACATTTTACATATTCTCGGTAAAGGAGAAGTACTTAAAAGAATTGATACAGCGGTGGAGAAAATAAAATAAATTTGTGTAGGAATTTAACTTGCCTGCCGGCAGGAAGGTTCATAAAATCCCAACAATTAAAATGAAATCGAATTGGAATTGACTTTATTTCTGCTTCGCTCCCCAGCTATCTTTAAGCGTTACGGTTCTGTTAAAGACCAGTTTTTCTTTAGTTGTATATTTGGTATCTACACAGAAGTAACCATGTCTTTCAAACTGAAAACGGCTGCCGGGTTTTGAATCTTTCAAGGAAGGTTCTATTAAAGCAGTTGAAACAATTTCCAATGATGCGGGGTTTAACAATTCCAGGAAGCCTTTTTCTTTATCGGCGTCAGGGGCTTCTACTGTAAAGAGCCTGTCGTATAAACGGATTTCAGCATTAATAGCATGTTTTGTAGAAACCCAGTGTATAGTTCCCCTTACTTTTTTCTTGCTTGTCCCGGTTCCGCTTCTGGTTTCGGGGTCATAAGTACAGTGCAGCTCAACAACTTCACCTTTGTCGTTTTTTAATACTTCTTCGCACTTTATTATAAAAGCATAACGCAATCTTACTTCACCGCCCGGCACTAATCTATGATAGCCTTTGGGAGGAACCTCCATAAAGTCCGTCTGTTCAATATAAATTTCGCGTGCAAAAGGAATTTTCCTTGTTCCCATTGATTGATCTTCAGGATTATTAATAGCATTTAGTTCTTCAACTGTATCTTTAGGAAAATTTGTTATTACAACTTTAAGCGGATGCATAACTGCCATAGCACGCTGAGCTTTTTTGTTCAAATCCTCGCGTATTGCAAATTCAAGTAATGCAATATCGGTAAGAGCATCGCGTTTAGCCACACCCACACTCTCGGCAAAGTTCCTTATNNCGGGCAAATTCTATCTGCTGAGGATGGTAAATTCCAAGTTCATTAATAAACCAGTCATATAATGGACGGTGATTTTCAAATTCAAGTGTACAAATCGAATGCGTGATATTTTCTATTGAATCTTCGAGGCCATGCGCCCAATCATAAGTAGGATACACGCACCATTTATTTCCCTGCCTATGGTGTTCAGCGTGAATAATCCTATACATAATAGGATCGCGCAGGTTTATATTAGGTGAAGCCATATCTAATTTTGCGCGTAATGTTTTAGAACCGTCAGGGAATTCTCCCTTACGCATTCTCTCAAACAAGTTGAGATTTTCTTCAACGTTTCTATTTCGGTAAGGACCCTCTTTACCCGGTTCAGTAAGTGTACCACGGTTTTCACGGATTTCATCAGCGGTCAGTTCATCAACATAAGCTTTGCCTTTCTTAGTCAGCTCAACAGCCCAATTATACATTTGTTCAAAATAATCTGAAGCATAAAGAATCCTATTCTCAAAATCTCCCCCAAGCCATTTTACATCTTCTATAATTGATTCAACATATTCAACTTCTTCTTTTTCCGGGTTTGTATCGTCAAAGCGGAGATTAAATTTCCCTTCGTAATCCCTTGCGATACCGGAATTAAGGCATATTGATTTAGCATGACCGATATGAAGATAACCGTTTGGTTCAGGAGGAAAACGCGTATGTACTCTGCCTCCCCATTTGCCTGCTTTTGTATCTTCATCAATAATTTCGTAAATAAAATTTTTTGGTTTCCTCTCGGTGGAATTTTCTAAAGGAATATTTATTTCTGTCATGGTTTTATCAATCTTTAAGTAAATATGAATTTATCTAACAAATGTACATAATTATAAAAATATGCTCAAATTCAAGCGCCTGTTTACTTGATAATAAAGTAAATAAGGCATAGATTTACACCGCTAATTTTGAAATGACAAAATGCCGAAGTGGCGGAATTGNNTGGACTCAAAATCCAGTCTGGCTCACACCAGGTGCCGGTTCGAGTCCGGCCTCCGGTACAAATCTAAAAAGCTCAATTTTTTAATTGAGCTTTTTTATTTTTATTATTTTTTCCTCAATTAATCGGATGGCTGACTGTAATGTTTTATAACATTGTAAGCCTAATAGTTTTGTTCGACCCGCCAATTTGTTTGGTAAATTGCCCATGTAGTTCAGGACAGAAACAGTAGTCGGGCAAAACTGCCCGACCTACAAATTATAATTTTAATGTTATAATATTGCTCTATCAGCAATATCTTTCCTGAAATATATACCATTATAGTGGATTTTTTCTAATGCGGCGTAAGCTTTTTGTTTTGCAAGCTTTAAATCCATTTCCTTGGTGATAGCTGTAACGCCAAGAACCCTGCCGCCATTGGTAACAACTTTGCCATCTGCCTCTTTCGTACCTGCCTGAAATACTACTATATCATTTTCAACCTCATTCAATCCGTATATTTCAAATCCCTTATTAAAAGCATCTGGATAACCCTTGGAAGCTGCAACAACACATACTGCTGAACCGTTAGAATATTTTACGGCATTTTTATCCAAAGCGCCTGCGGAAGCTGAATACAAAAGTTGAAGGAAATCACCTTCAAGAATCGGAAGAACCGCCTGAGTTTCCGGGTCTCCGAACCGGCAGTTAAATTCCACTACTTTAGGACCTTCGGAAGTAATCATAAGTCCGCAGTATAAGCATCCGATAAATTTCCGGCCATCATTTTCCATTCCTTTGATAGTCGGAGCTATTATCTTTTCTTCCACCACGGCTAATATTTCTTTTGTTATCAAAGAAGCGGGTGAATATGCACCCATTCCTCCCGTATTTTTTCCAGTATCGTTATCGCCTATTCTTTTATGATCCTGTGCAGAGGGGAGGCAAATAAAGTCTTTTCCATCCGTTATTGCAAAAATTGATGCCTCCTCCCCTTCCATAAATTCTTCAATAATCAATTTATCACCTGAAGCGCCGAAAACTTTATCAACAAAAATCTCTTTAATTGCATTTTCAGCATCGGAAACGGAGTTACATATTAAAACCCCTTTACCGGCTGCAAGCCCATCGGCTTTTATAACCAACGGATACTTCTGAGTTTTTATATATTGTAATGCTTCCTTTTGTTCGGAAGATTTAAATTCCACATATCCGGAAGTGGGAATATGGTACTTGACCATTAAACTTTTCGCAAACGATTTTTTAGCTTCAATATCGGCAGCCTTTTTACCCGGCCCAAAAACGTTTATGCCGTTTTCCCTAAGAAAATCAGCCATCCCGTCAACTAAAGGCTGTTCGGGACCGATGACAACCAATTCAATTTTTTTATCAAAACAGAATTTTATAATAGAATTAATATCCTTGAGATTCATATCTATATTGATTCCCAAATTTTTCATTCCCGGATTGCCGGGAAGAATATATAAAGCATCAAGGCTTTTACTTTGATGAATTTTATACGCTAAGGCGTGTTCTCTTCCGCCGGAGCCAACGAGCAGAACATTCATATTACCCGTTCCCTTACTAAAAATTGAAATTGTTTGGTCAACTGTTCGGTTAAGAAATCTCTTCTATGTTTTTCAATAAAATCCACATCGGGAGCAGGTAATTGATTACCGGAATACATTAAATAAGCCCCAATTATGGCGTTTTTAATTCCCTTTATATCATCCGGTTCTGTTATGAAAGATGCTTTATATTCTTCCGCTGCGGTTTTCAAGGCTCCATCAGGCAATGATGCAATTATTGGTTTTTTAGTACCAAAGTACTCATACAATTTTCCGCTTGAGATTGTATCGGCGTTTCTTCCCCTGCCAACCATCATCCAAAGTACATCGCTGGATATAATTTTTACCAGCGCTTCTTTATGGTCCAAATATCCAAACTCTTTAACAAATTCCTGAAGTTCTAATTTATTGATTAATTTTCTATTTTCATTACGCAGAAAGCCGAGAAAATGGAGTTCAATATTGAATGCTACATCGGGTCTTTCAATTGTAAGTTCTTTAAAAGCTTTTAAGAAGTACTTCGGTGTAATAAATTCATAAAAGATACCGGAATATGCAAGCCTCATTTTATTATTTTCTTTTTTTTCCGGTAAAAGATTTGCAAAATCTTCGGGATCAAAACCATGGGAAATAATAAAGATATCTTCGAATGATAGAAACTTATACCTATTTATCATCTTTTCTTTTATTTTCCGGTTTGTAGCTATTATCTTGTCTGCGGTTTTTAGAGCAACATATTCCATCCTTTTATGAAGCAATTTGTGAAACGGAGTAGGATAAAACGCAAATTGATTTCCAAACCATAGATCACGGTAATCAATAACCAGAGGCAGATTGAACTCCTTCTTTAACTTTACCGCCATATTAATTGCAGAAAACGGCGGTGCGCTTACAAATATAAGGTCAAATTTTTCACTGCTTAGCAATTCACGGCCGGATTTAATTGCCTCCTTTGCCCATCCTATTTTATTATCAGGAATAAGAAACGTACTGCTAATGCGGCTCAATATTTTCCTGATAAATTCAGGCGGCATTTTTACCGTTCCTTTTTTAGACAGCCGTGAATTTATATCTCTTCCGTTGGTTCTGACAATTCTGATATTTGCCGCTTCGGCTTCGGCTAATAATGAATTATCATGCGCATAATATCCTGTATTGGATGCAGTAAGAACCGTAGGGTCCCAATTAAAACTTTTCATATACTTGACAAATTTTAATGTCCTCTGTACTCCGCTGAGCCCCATTGGAGGAAAGTAGTAAGCTATAACCAGAACTTTGTACATTTAAATACTCTATTCCCTAATTAATTACAAAAATTATATTCCCTGTTTCATAAATTTACAATAATTACATATGATAATTTGGCGCTTCTTTGGTAATTATAACGTCGTGCGGATGACTTTCTTTTAAGCCCGAAGCGGTTATTTTAATAAATCTTGTTTTAGCTTTTAATTCTTTAATATTTTTCGCGCCGCAGTATCCCATCGAGGCTCTAAGTCCTCCGATTAATTGATAGACTGTATCGGCAAGCGGACCTTTATAAGGTACACGTCCTTCCACACCTTCAGGAACTAATTTTGCTATATCATCTTCTGCATCCTGGAAGTACCTGTCTTTGCTTCCTCTTGTCATAGCAGATAAAGAACCCATACCGCGGTATATCTTAAAACTTCTTCCTTCGAAAAGTACTTTTTCGCCCGGACTTTCTTCTACGCCGGCAAACAATCCCCCAATCATAACAGAATCTGCTCCCGCAGCAATTGCCTTAGATATATCTCCTGTCTGCTTAATACCTCCGTCAGCAATAAGCGGAATTCCTTTATTTTTTAACGCTCTATAAACATCTGCAATAGCGGTAATTTGAGGAACACCAACTCCTGCCACTATTCTTGTTGTACAAATAGAGCCGGGTCCAATTCCAATTTTAACAGCATCAACCTTGCAAGCCAATAAATCAAGCGCAGCCTCATAAGTAGCTATATTACCTGCAATTAATTGCTCATATTTAAATTTCTTTCTTGCTTCTTTTATTGTCTTCATTACTCCTGTTGAATGTCCGTGTGCAGTATCAATAACAATAACGTCAGCGCCTGCTTTAGATAGTGCGGCAATCCTATCCATGGTATCGGCAGTAACTCCGACCGCTGCTCCTACACGCAATCTGCCATGCTCATCTTTGCTTGCATTGGGATGTTTTTTCTTCTTTTGAATATCTTTAAATGTGATTAGACCTTTTAGAATTCCCTTAGAATCAACTACGGGAAGTTTCTCAATTTTATGGTTTTGTAAGATCTTCTCTGCTTTTTCCAAATCGGTATGCAATGGAGCGGTAATAAGATTTTCAACTGTCATTAAATCTTTAACTTTTAGTCTTTTATTTGGCTCAAACCTCAAATCCCTGTTTGTTAATATTCCCACTAACTTACCATCATTATCTACTATCGGGATACCGGAGACACTGTATTTTTTCATAATATCCAAAGCATCACCGATGGTTTTTTCAGGTGTTAAAGTAACAGGATTGAGGATCATACCGCTTTCCGACCTTTTTACTTTATCAACTTCGATACACTGGGCTTCTATGCTCATGTTCTTATGCAGGATACCTATCCCGCCTTCTCTTGCCATTGCAACTGCCATGCCTGATTCGGTAACCGTATCCATAGCTGCTGAAACCAAGGGGACATTCAGCTCAATCCCGGGAGTTAAAATAGTTGTAGTATCCACTTCTCTCGGTAGTACAGAAGATTTGCCGGGAACTAAGAGCAGATCGTCGAATGTAAATCCCTCTTTAATCAACAATGTTTCTTTCATAATTTTTCCATTTCATTTTTTAATACCTTTATTAAAAAAA